>JABMPI010000566.1 GCA_013203755.1 Bacteroidota bacterium | reverse complement strand
TGGTATACTTTTCAGTTGAAATAAACAACAGTGTCCAGGCTTCAATAAATTCGGGTACATCCCATGGTAAAACAACTTTAATATTTCCTTCCAGTTTGTTTTTTACCCAGCTGTGGTAATTAATATATCCTTTTGTGCAGTGTCGAAGAGTTCAGCCTGTTCCGGTGATACCTTACCATCATCACTCAGCTGTTGGAAGAGCTCTTGTATTGCTCCAAATGCTTTTGCAAATTCGCTATTCATGGCTCATTGGGTTTATCAATTGAACTCCGTAATTGTATTTTTGCTGAAGCTCGATTACGTATTTATTTTCTTTTGCTTCAGTAACCTGATCGGGCAAAACATTTATAGTTTTATGGCAATGCTCTAGCTGCATTTGTAAGCCGGCCTTTTTTACCTGCCGGTGGAGGTAGTATTTTCGGATGTAGGTTCCTTTGTTTGGCATGGTTTAAAGTGTTTAGAGTTCTTTATAATGCAAATGAATAATTCTATTGCTTTTGATTCGCCGGTTCCGGCTGCGCTGGTGCTTGATGCCCCGGATTATTAACCCAAAGGCAAAGAGAATGAGTAATGGAATTAGTTCTTTCATCCTGCTTGTTTTTGTGGAGGTAATAAAGTTTCAATCTCGTTTTTTAGCTTAACAAGCTTTCGCCTGTCGTCCTTCAAATTTATTGGACAGGGATAAGGAAATTCAGCTACAGTTTTACATATTCCATCGTAAACATGTTCTGCCATCACAACATCTGTATGAATTGCAATCGTGTTATCTCCGGTTTTTTCCACGTAATTATTGTCCATGATTGATTTTGTGTTTTTAAAAGCCCTGATCCGTCAGCTGACGGATCGGGGCAGTTGTTGCATTGAGTTATTTATATGATTATTAAAAAATGAAATTCGTTTAAAAACTCCCGGAAGAACAATCTGGTTAATTGTTTACCTCCAGGAAAATGATTTAAAAACGGTTGTGGCCATTCCCGGAATTGAATCGGAAATCCTTCGCTCTAATCTCTCTTGCCTGTTGGCCGTTAATGGAGCAGGGAGGCAATGTGGACGTGTTAAGACTATAATTAGAACCAAAACCCCTATAGAATCAATCAATCGAATTAAACTAAGTGGCCTCCCTGCAGTTTTTCAGTATTTTAATGAACACAGATTTTAAAAAGCCAGCCGGAGCGGATATTTACCTCTTCTCCTCAACCAAACTATGTGTGTTGCCCCGGCTGCTTTTGTCTTCCCATCCTCTCCGCCTTTTGAACGGATATATTTTATATTCCCATTTCGGTTGCTTTGGCCATCATGCTGGTTACATTCGGCGCGTCCAGTTTTTCGCGTATTTTCACTACTCTGCTTTTAAATCCGGCTAATGAAATATGTAGTAATACAGCTGTTTTTTCGTAGCTTAATCCCAACTTTAGCGCAATAATAGTTGCAACTTCAAAATGCTTTAAACCAGGCTTCAAACTACACAGTCTACCGCGGTCGACGCAAGTGAAATCTTTGCAACTGTGGATGTATGCATCGGGAGTAAATTTGCCATCGATAAAATCCGGAACACATTCAAAATCACCAACCACACATTTATACCACAAATCAAACACATCGGAGAATTTCACTACGCCCTTTTTTTTCAGATAAAGCAGACTGCGTTGATCGTTCCTGCAGGCATCGGCAATCAGTCGTTGTATTTGTCCGGGAGCTTCGTGAAACCGTTTTGCTTTTCCTTCGAATATTACCCATTTTTCATTATTGTACCAGAACGCTTCAATCCCTTCAATAATTCCGGCCGGTATAATGGCCAGTCTGTTCTTTTTTACTAATTTTGTCTCCATAATCTTAATGATTTAAGCCCGGTTGATTTCCGCCAAGAATGATGACCGGGCTTTTATTTTTATTTATTTTTTCTCCAAATCTTTCTCTAGTCTATCTTTAATAGCCAGCTTTATATATTGCGAATCGCTCATGTTTAAATCATGAGCAACGCTCTTAATCAATGTTCTCATTCTATTTGGCACTTTCGCACTAATCATTACATCACTTTTCTCAAGGTGAAGATTCATACTATTTACTGTTGTGTCACTCATACTTTATTATTACTTTGTTATGACAAATCTAAGTAATTAGAATGATAAAATCCAAATAATTAGAGTATAAATTCTAAAATATTTTATTTGTGTCGGTATCAAGTAGATTAAAAACATACTGTGAAGGAAATAAGATAACTCAGGTTAGCCTTATAAACAAGGGATTTGGCTCTGCTCAGACCATAAATAATTACTTAAATGGCAATACAGAACCGAAAGCTAATTTTTTAGAAAAATTCATCAAAGAATTTAGAGTTTCGGCACTTTGGTTAATGACTGGTGAATTGGAAAATGGATATAAAACGCCAGATTCTATCAAAAAAAATGGTGAGGATCCAATTGTCACCACCAGCTGTCCTGATTGTTTTGATAAACAAAAACTAATAGAATATTTATACAAATCGCTTGATGATAAAGATGAATTATTGGGGATGTACAGGAAGAAAAAAGAGAACCCATCTGCGACTGGTACATAAAAATAAGAATGTGCAAAAGAACAATAATTTAGAGTGGAGTTCAATATTAGAGATACTTAAAATAGATGGGTAATTATACGTATTGGAAAAGCCAAAACACTAGAATTAACAACTGATTCATCTGAAATTCATTCAAATAGGCTATTGTAAAAGTGATTAATCAAAAGATATACAATATGTTACGAGACGTACAAAATACTCCCCCTCCGGGTACTGACTTAAAAACTAAGTCGCTGTAAATTAAATATTTGCAGCGACTTTTTTATTCTTGCATACATATTTACATACAATTTACTGA
>JABMPI010000565.1 GCA_013203755.1 Bacteroidota bacterium | reverse complement strand
TAACAAGATTAACTGCCGCTATCTTTTTTCTCGACACTGATGATGAATCAAAACTGGATGAAACCTGGAAAGAGTTAGGCAAACACCCCCGGTTTGCTTACAAGAATAATGAAGAGCAGACATTATCAAAACTACCATGGAGAGTTGAATTTAACGAAGGTTTTGAACTGTAAATATTCGCAATAATTTCAAAACAGTATTCAGTAACATATAGAAAATATTAATTGCTAATGGTTTATGTAGGCCGGGTTCGTTATAAATATTTATTAAGAAATCATAATAAATAGTATACGTTAATGAATAATGAAGATAAAATCTTACAGATTCTTGTGATTTTTTAGATAACCACACCACTAAAGACTTTTGATGATATAAAAATTCTGATGTGAATATACTTTTGAGGTACTTTTTTACACTCTATGTGGTTAATTCTTACTAAAACAGCCAAGCTACTAATTGATCATTGATCTCATTCGAAAATAATTTCCACTAGACCAGGCAAACTATTCAATTAAAAAAAACAGATTAGCGAAGAGAGCCTTACAAAAGTCAAGGCAAAAAAAATGCAAACATCTCCCCTGTATTCTTTTTATGAAAGAATTTTTAGAAGAAAATATGTGTAATGAATAGTAAAATCGGATTGCGAGCCAGGTGGTTAGGGTTCTAACCTGATTTTAATCTTCAGAGCCTAATTCTGGCAGCAATACAGGGTGTTACCCTAAGGAGCCCAAGCGAGGTTGAAGATACCGCAGCATATAACTGCGGCCAGGATGGAGTTTCTATTTCTTCACAGCGAGGTTTGGCTATTGCCAAGAGCCTAATGATTAGTAGCGGAATCCCCATACCTGACCACAAAACTGATTTTACTATACAATACATTTGTTTACAACAATGTTAAATTAAATTTTATTATATTTCTCTCCTTTCATTCGGTTTTGTTAAGATATTTACTAGCTAAATTTGTGTATTCTTCTATCTTGTCTGATGCTTTACGATCGGCAAGAAATAGTTTTATTTTATCAAAAGGGTCTTTTCTGTTACCTAGTTGATTAGATGGCTCAAATCGTTTTTTGTCTTTAATCATCCAATATGCAACCCGCATAAACCTACAGGCTGTGGCAATGTATGCACAATCTTTGGTTTTGCCTCGTTCCTGTATTAGCTTGTCTGACAATTCTCGAAAATAATCATTATGATTTATAAGTAAACCTGCTATAATAACACTGATATAACGTAACCTCGCAGAACCTTTTCTGGAGATATGTGTGTCGGTTGATTCTTGTGTTGATGACTGATATCTTGTTGAATCTAATCCTGCCGATTTTATCATTGCCTTGCTACTTATACAATTATCAAACGACGGCAATTCGGCTGCAAACTCACTTCCTGAGAGTGGCCCGACTCCGTCTATGCTAAGCAATAATACCGCTGGTGTACGTACAAAATAACTAAGGATTTCTACTTCTAACTCTGAGATAGTTTCACAAAGTTGTTTCAATTCAATAAGTAGAGATTTCAATATCTCTTCCCTTGTCTCATTAGCAGGTGAGTCGTGCTTGATTGTGGTCTTAGACCAACGAACAAGGTCGTAACCTGCTTCGGATTTAAGACGCCGGTTACGATTCTTAAAAAACTCGTTTATTTTATTAGGACGTAATTGTGATATAATTTGGCTATTATGATATTTAAGAAAAAATTCCAATGACGACTGATGAAACATATATGAATTTCTAAACATTTTCAATTGATCTATCCCTGGAAGTATCCTGTCTAAAACTGCATGTAGTTTATTTTTTAGCGCCGTTTCATGCCTGACTTGAAAACGTCTATATCTACACAGTTCTTTAAGGTCATCCCAGTATGGTTTCTCCTGGCTATAGACTGTTCCATATCCACATATTAATGCTTGTCCAATTGCACGCAGATCCACCTCGTCTGTTTTAGACCACGTAAGCCCTGCTTTACGACATAAGGATGTCGTCACTGGGTTTAGGATAAACAGATTATTGTAACCATGACTATACATGCTATTTGCTATGTTTTTGTAATAATGTCCTGTCGCTTCCATTGCAACAAATATGTTTTCTGTCGATTTCATTTCTGCGTATTTAGATACGGTATTGTTAAAATATCGTACTCCTTCTAAACTATTATGAAATTCAAATGGTGCCTTAAATATTTCTCCATAATAATTAGCTAATAATGCTTTATGACTGTCTTTTCCTATTTCAACTGGCACAATCATCGTTTTCTCCGGCGTTGATATTTTTAACCTTTCTGTAAATATGTTTCCTTTGATTTTGCTTATATGCTGTGTTATTACTTCATTATTCTTAACCATGTTAAATCTCCTTTTAAAGAAAAGTTAGTAAGAACTATTCTAATTCTCAATTATAGCCTTTCTTTTAGAAGTCTCGTGGTAAGGAGAATATTAAAAATGAATACAATAGTACCTTTTTTAATTTTAAATATTACTATTTCTTTTATACCAGATTAGTGGTTAATGCTTTTAGCTTTTTTGTTTTTCTCTGCAACCTCTGCGTTCTTTGCCTTTCTCTGCGGCCTCTGCGTTAATTTATGCACTTTTTCATTTTTCATAGGGGAATTCCAGGGACAGGCATGTTATTTCGATGTTTTTGGTAATTCACTGATTTCGGATTTAGTTAATCCTGTCAGATCGGATATCTCGTCATCTGACGCTCCTTTTAACAGCATCTTCTTTGCCATTTCAATTTTTTCTTCTTTTTTTCCAAAATCTTTGCCCTCTTCAAAACCAATCTCTTTTCCTTGCGGTAAATAAAATACAATCAGACAATTCGAAGCAGCGCTTCTTAGTCAAGCCCGTAACCAAGCGGGAGATTGATTACAAGGGGAAGATTGTCAAAATAACGCCTAACGGCGGACTT
>JABMPI010000564.1 GCA_013203755.1 Bacteroidota bacterium | reverse complement strand
TCTTTCACCTTCACTCATTATTTTCCCTATCGGACGTCTGGCACCCATATATATATATGACCACTCCTTTTAAATAGGAGAAAAGGGTTGGTCTGAACACCGCTAATATTCGCAGTTGGTCCTCCATGAGGGGTTGATTCAATGACAACAAGTTTATCTAAATCCCTATCGATGGACCTGACCATCCCTACATGACAAGGATACCAATCGCCTTTTAGATCAGAAGTCTTTTCCCCACTTAGAACAAAAAGCCCGTCTCCCGGCCGAAGATATTTTCCAGGTAAATCCAATATCAAGTATGCCAAACGATTGTCTTCGTCAATATCAATATCTGAAAAATGTTGTATTTCCCCGGAGATAGAATTGGTCTGTTCATCAAGCACAATTTTTTCAAGTGGAGCCCAGTTGTGCAGCTCATGTCCTACATCGACAATATCATTTTTCTCACTTATATGAATTAATGAAATCAAGGGTGGTGAACCATCATCTTCCGGTTCATAATACACTGTCAGACGAACAGGTTTATTAAATGTAAGTCCCTCAGGTTCTAGACTAAGATGTATTGTTCCGGAGGTAGCTTCATTTAAGGTTGATATTTTGATTGTTGTCTCTTCGTCAACTGCCCCAGGAGGGATCTCCAACCATCCTTTTCCTGCCGAGTAAGGAAGACTTAAAGTTCCTCCATTTTAAGGATTCACAACCATCACCGAAGATGCATCGTTAACTGTATTTATATCATCGTAAGTTGAATCCAGTATATTATTTTTACAGCTAATAGAAAAGAAGAAAAATAGAAGGAGTAGGAAGATAATGATTTTGTGAGCTTTAGAAAATAAAATATTATAAAGTGTTTTAAAAGGGCATAGGTGTGTGAGATTTATCATTGTAGCCATTTTGGTTAATAATTAACAAGATACACCTTTAGTTTCACTTCTACGAGCTTACAAATACATTTTTAATGAATTGACTGATACAGAATAAGCTATGCTGCGATTTTTTGATTATTGTTTAAAATTCTTTAATTGTTTTATACCCCAAAGCTGAATGTCTTCCATCCGCTCGCAACTCTTCCAAGCCATCAGATACATCCTTGGAATGTGAAATGGCCCCTTCCATATATTTCCTTTTAAAGGAACTGAAATCCGACCATCGCGGTGTAAATAACCGTACCATTCGCCGTGCTCTTCATCAGGGAAGTGTTTGAAAGTCCAGTCGTGAACCAGTTTGTGCATTTCGGCATATTTCTCATTGCCGGTTAGTTCGTAGGCCATTAATGTTGCGATAACCGTTTCGTTGTGTGGCCACCAGAATTTCATGTCGTGCCAGTATTCCTGTACAGGCAAACCTTTTACATCTTTAAAATAGAGCATTCCGCCATATTCTTTGTCCCAGCCAATTTCCCACATCCAATCGAGCATGGTGGTTCCGAGTTTGATTAATTCCTGGTCGTTGTTACGTAATTTGGCCTCTTGCAAAATAAACCATGCTCCTTCTATGGCATGGCCAGGATTTAAAGTTCGTCCGTCGAAATGGTCTATAAGTTCGCCATTGGGGCCAACTACTTCCATTACTGCTTTGTATTCATGATTCAGAAAGTACTTTTGAATTTCATCCATCCAGGCTGTAATCTGGTCGGTATAAGAATCATCGCCTAAATTTTTGCGCAGTTCCTGAGCGGTTACAATTCCAATCATTGGGCCGCCCATTCCACGCATTTGTCTCTTTTCTGTAAATTTTGGCGGAATCATTCCTGGAGTTGTATTGTAGCGTAAAAAGGTATCAAAAGCTTCTTTTGCTTTTTCTTTGTATTGTTCAATACCTGTAGCTTTGTAATAAGCTGCATATGCAATTGCTGCAAACGATTCTGAAAATACGTACCGGCGCATTCGAATGGGGTCACCTTTTTTATCAACAATAAAATACATTTTACCATTTTCATCGTAACAATGTTTTTCGAGGAAATCGATACCATGTTTCCCAATTTTTAGCCACTCCTCTTTTTGTTCCACCTCGTTGTACAAAGTCAAAATCATCCATGTAAAACGACCAGTTTGCCAAACTCCTTTGTCGGTGTCGATAACCGTTCCATCACGGTCAAGACAAAAGTTAAAACCGCCATCTTCCCAGTCAATAGAGTGTTTCGTCCAAAATGGAATGATATTTTCGAGGAGACCTGTTTTGTAGGTTTTTAGGTAATTCTGTATGGTTTGTTTATTCATAATAATTCTAATTCTGTTTATTTTTCAATGGTCTTCCAGGTTAAACCTTTTATTTCCTTTTCATTTTTAAAGAAGAAGCTAAATATTAATCCAAAAAACAGAGTTGCAGCCATCCCTATAAAACCAAATAATAAGAATGAAATATCAGTTTGCGCTTTCACTAAAAATAAGAATCCGGTTCCAAGAACAAATCCAATCAGTGCACTTTTTCCGTTAATTCGTGGGAAGAAAATTCCCATAAGAAACAATGCACCCAATCCGCTTGCCAGTAATCCCAAAATATAGTTGAAATAATCGAATAACGACAGAATATTTAATGTTGCCATTAACAATGCAAAACCAACTCCAATTCCTCCAAAAACAATTCCTGACCAACGTGCTACCGACAATTGTTTTTTATCGGTTGAACCCGGGAAAAAGTGACAGTAGAAGTCAGAAGTAAATGCCGTTGATAAGGAGTTTACATTAGATGAAACCGTTGACATAGTAGCAGAGAAAATTGCTGCGATTAGCAATCCTGCTACCCCAACAGGCATTTTAGACATAATAAAATGGGGGAAAATGGAATCTGTATTTTGCATTACAAAATTCAACTCTTCGGGATGTGTTTTATAATAGACATACAATGCTGTTCCTATAAAATAAAAAATCACAGAAACAATCACAGCTAAAACTCCATTCAACATAATTCCTTTGGCAGCTGATTTTTCATCTTTTGTTGTTAAATATCGTTGAATTACAGTCTGGTCGGCACTATAAGAAATCAAGTTGTTGGCTAATCCGCCTAAAAGGATTACCCAAATTGTGGCACTTTTCCAACTCAATGCAAAATCGAACATGGTAAACTTATGATTATCCATAGAAATCTCTATCAATTTTCCCATTCCTCCTTCGGTTCCTGAAATCAGAAAAAATACTGCCACTACTGCTCCACTAAGTAATACAAATCCCTGGATAACATCGCCCCAAACAACAGCTTCTACCCCGCCCATTGTACAATAAATGATGGTTATCACTCCCATCAATACAATACAAGTGTAAATATCAATTCCGGTTACTGTAGTTAATGCCAGCGATGGTAAAAACAACACCAACGCCATTCTGGCAATCATAAAAATAATAAAGAGAAAACTTGCTAAAAACCGTGTGGTGTAATTGAATCGTCTTTCGAGATATTCGTAAGCAGTTGTTACATTCAATCTCCGGAAAAATGGCAAATAGTATTTTACTACTGGAAACGCCATTATTAATATAGCAATAGCCATTGGAAAATATTTCCAGTCGGTGGCAAATGCTTTGGCCGGAATTGCCATAAAAGTGATGGCACTTAACATCGTTGCGAAAATGCTCATTCCGGCTGCCCACCAAGGAATACGACCACCACCTTTGAAAAAATCTTCGGTGCCGTTTTCACGTTTCATAAAGAAATACCCGAGATAAAGCATTCCCCCTAAATATGATATTAACAACAACCAGTTTATCCATCCAAATTTCGGATTTGCTTTTAATTCACCATAATATACTTTTGCAGAACGCACGCCAGGCATGGTTTCCCCGTTAATTACCAACCAGCCATCTTTCCACGCAACCATTTTTGCCCCTACGGGTGCAACAAATGGATACTCATCGCCTACTGTCCAACTATTGGTAAGCGTATGATAAACCAAAACCTCTTTGTTAAATTTATACCAGACCGGTTCGTGCGATAAGTACTCTTTTTTCCAGGTTTTAAATTGATTAACTTCTGCCGTATCGCCAATTTCTATCGCCAATTTTCCTATACGTTCTTGTTTCCAGGCATCATAAAATTTGTCATTATTTACACCTCCAACAAACAATACATGGTTCATTCCTAAAGGTAAACCACTTGCACCATGCAACGAAAAAGGTTGATGTCCAACAGGGGCAATTTCAACAATTTTTGTCCATTCATTTAATTTTGGGTTGTACTCCAATCCATCTGTAGTTATACTCGGTTCGGCCTGGTTATCAGGAAAACTAGAGCCACTAAAAAGGAAAAGGTGTTTTTCTTCGGCGGCATTTTGAGTTACAACAACCGGCTGCAACCTTGCCACACCGGGAAAATCATCCAGTACTTTCCATTGAAATTCTCCTGTTCCTTTTTTTGAAATATCAAGAGAAAGAAATGTATTTGCCAATTTTCCATCGGTTTTTCCACCTACTACATAAACAATATTATCGACCAATGCTGCCCCCATTTGAGTAACAGGGAAAGGTAGCTCCGGCCAATTTTCAATCTCCAATTCAGATTTCTTTTTGTTCCACTTTAAAAGATAAACAGTGTTGAATATTTCGTCGTTGTTATTTCCACCAATACATAACAAACCATCCGCAACATTTACCGAAGCTCCATACGCAGTTTCATTCGGAATTTTCATTCCGAACAGCCAGCGCGGTTTTCCTTCTGCTTCAACCAAAACAAAAGCATCGTTGTAATACTTTTTTGTACCTCCATCAACCACCGGAACATTTGGAAAATTGCAGCCGCCAGCTACAATCACCACATCGCCAGAAGTTCCAGCAAAAGGCGATGCAAGTCCATGCTGTTTTTCAGCGCCAGCCGGTGGAGGTATTTCTACACTCTCTTGCCATGTGAAATTATTTTGGTAATCCGATTGCGCAAATCCTAAAAAAGGAAGTGCAAAAATCAGTATAAAAAAACGGAGCCTTAAGTTCATGGTTGTAAATTTATTGGGAATATTATTTATTACAGTAATCAAAAAATCCGATGGTTTCCAATTCTTTTTTCATTGAAATTTCTTCCTGAACTGAGATAGTTTGAAGAGGTAACCTGTTGGGTCCGCAGTCAATACCCATAAATTTCATAATCCGCTTACCGCATACTATGTTTCCACGGAACATTCCCAATACATTAATAAAAAGATGGGACTTATGTTGTAATTCCCGGCACTTGATATGGTCGCCTGCAGCATAGGCTTCTTTCATCTCCCGAAACAAGGAAAAACAGTGATTGTATGTACCCCCAACCCCACCAGAAAAGCCATATGCCAGTGCAGAAAGGTACGTCTCATCAAGTCCGTGAAGCATTTCGAATTTTCCGTTGGCCACATATTTACACTGATCAAATTCGTATAAATTATCATGTGTGTATTTCACCCCTACAAAATTTGGAATCTCTTTATCTACAGCTTTCAACAGTTCAACAACAGACATATTGAAACCATTCAGCGGTGGAATGTGATAGTAATAGAATGATAACTCAGGAGCAGCAGAAGCTATTTCTTTACAATAAGCAACAAACTCTTCATTCCGGCGTGGCGGTAAAAATGCGGGGGCCATAGCAGCTACACCAAAAGCACCAATTTTTTGTGCATGTTGTGCCAGCGTTTTTTGATCTGTCAAATTGGTTCCACCAGTGTGCACAATAACTTTTAAATTATCGCCGGCAGCGTTAACCCATGCTTCGGCAACTACCATTCTCTCTTCGCGGGTAAGTAATGCTCCTTCACCAGAGCTACCGCATATAAAAGCTCCATCCAGTCCATTCCTAATTAAAAAATCAGCATATTCCGGAATTAAATCCAGGTTAATATCCCCATTCTCTTTCATTGGGGTAAAAGGTGCTGCAACGTATCCGTTAATTTTTCTCATTCTTTTAAAGATAAGGCGGAAAACCGAAGATGGAAGTCGGAAGTAAATCCGTGCTAACCATATGTTTCATCTTCCTAATTATTAAATCATTTATATATTATTTTTTAAAATCTTTCTATCTTGAATCTAAACATCTAAAAATCCATTCTTTCAAATTCTGTAGTATAAGTTGATGCGGGTAGTCCAGTTTCGTTAACTAAATTCGCATCGGTATATGGTTGATATCCATATCGAAAATATTTTGGAACTGGAACCTCTTC
>JABMPI010000563.1 GCA_013203755.1 Bacteroidota bacterium | reverse complement strand
CTGCATGTATACTCAAACCAAATAGCTTTTCGGTTTTTATACTTGTTCTTTTTATCCACACCTTCATTAAAAAAAATTGTAGTAACCTGTTACAACGCGTTTTTTTGCTTTGTTGTGAATAAAATTAACTACGCCTAAATTACCGAAAAGCTATCTGCATTGAGTATATTGTTATTTCCTTTTAAAACTGTACAATTAAGGCCTAAAAAAAGCGGCTCATCGTGTTTCGATGAGCCGCTTTACTTAATGCAATAGCGAATTCTCTTATCACGGTTTTTGTGAAAAAGTACTACGCCACCACCAATTATTTGTATTCATACTATTCATTTCTCTACAATAAAAAAACCTGCTCTAAAAGGAGCAGGTTCATTTTGATATATTTTTAAAATACCAATATGGCCATTAACTCCCAACTTACGTAAGAAGACCCCACCACGGAAGCCATATTGTATTTAATTTTTTCATTTTGTTATTTAAATTCAGTTCAAAAGAATGAAATATTTTACTTAAAAACAACTTTATGAACTAAAAGTTCTGTAATACTGCACTTTTTAATTTGCCAATGTAAATCTAAAACTCACCCCAAAGTTGGTATTAGACGTTGCAAACGACAACGAAGTGTAGGGATTATTAATAATTTTATCGAAGAACACACGCATTTGAAAACGATCGCTTAACATGTAATCGGCAGTGGTTTTAATTGTAAAAGCGCTTTGCCCGGTGGTTAGTTGATCAAAATCTTCATCGAGTTTACGAAGTACCGTTTTATTTTTACGATACGATAAATCAACCCTCAAATTAAGGTCGTTTGAATAAGCCTGTTGCGAGTTTTTAGTTTTAATAATCAAATCCATTTGAGTAAATCGGTATCCAAAACCGGCAGTATATTCGCTGCTCATGGTCTCGGTAAGTTGATTATTGGCAAACGAAAGATTTAGGTTTCTGCTTTTTTTAATTTCCGCCCTTGAAGTAAAATCGTTCAACCACATAATGTCCATATTTATTAACGGACTAAATGTTTCCATAATGTTTACCGAATTAAAATCGTAGGGTGTCACAAAATTATTAGAAAAATCGCGGATATAACTAAAACCATCGCCAGTTTCCATATAGTTTAAGTTAGTTACAAACGAGCCAACATTGTAACTTGAACGGTAGGCGTGCGAGAAGTTAAGCGAACGCATAATTTTATTTAATCCCGGAATTCGCGAAACCATTCCTTCGTATTGAATTCTCCAGTTTGGGCGAATAAATTTAATTGACGGAAATAAACCCAGCTGTATTTTATTCGCATCACGATTTTGATATGCTGCTAAGAATGCGGGTACAAGTACTTCCACTGAATTTGGTCCGTACCCATCTTTATATCCCCCCGGAAAATCAGGATGATTATCTGTCGGATCATAACCAAATCCATTATCTCCTGAGCGCTGACTAGCAAGTCTTTCAGAGATAATTTTCCGGTTTGTTTTTAAAGCTTCAAAAGCTTCAGATTGTTTAACATCGCCTTTCCCGATGGCAAAAAATGCTGTTCCCCAGGTTAATGTAGACATACTAAAGTTTCCCGATTCAGAAAAACTATTGGCATTAAAATTCCCCGTGCGTGTATCGTAATTATAGAATTCGCTTACGTTTTTGGATATCGTTCTATCTGCGGTAACATCAATTCTTAAGTCGGGAAGAGGTTCAATTGTTGCACGCAAATTAATTCGTTCACTTTTCGAAAAAGTATAGGGCATATTCAGCGTAGAGTCGTTTGTAACCCACCCATTTGCTGCCGCTTTTTCTGCAAAGTCCGCATCTTGCCATCCAAAAAGGAAAGGTAATCCGGGAGCAAAACTTGAGCCATATTCTTGATTAAATAGGTTTGGTTCGGGCGTAAAATTACCGGCTCCAAAAACTACCGGTTCAGGCAAATAACCCGGAAGCACTGTCCCTCCGCTATTGTTGTACATTATTGAAACAGTTCGTACTCCAATTAAACCGCGGGTAGTAATGTCCAAAATTTCTTTAAATAATCCTTGATCGCCAGATTTACCCATTACAGATAACATGGCTTGAGGCGAATCTGTTAACGGAGTATAATTAAGCGTGTTTGCATCAACTATTTCCACTTTACCTGGAATCATTTTACCATCGACCCCGGTAACCAATACTTTAACTCTTTTAGTATTTAGTTTGTGTGTGATTTTTTGCTCTTTATTGGCAACAAGTTTTACATTGTTGGTATACGTTTGTTCTTGTTTTTTCTTTGCCAATGGAGCTTGAGCCTGATTTTGCGCACCACCCGATCGGCGATTTAAACTACCCCGGCTTCTCCCGGTACGTCTGAATTTGTTATTCACTTCTTTAAAATACGGAACCTTATTATATAAATTGGTTAAGGTCATATTTCCGGTAAGCTGCATATTTTTTGAGTTCTGAACCCGATTACCCAGTTGAATTGTATCTGCAGTTAATGGCCCGGCTAACCAATCGTATGTTCCCTGGTAGCGTACTGTTGACGAAATAAAGTTAAATGCCTTTATTCTGTTTATTGGAATTTGATACGAAACATTGAAGTTGTGATTGTACAATGTTGGTCTTCCTAAATGATATAAATTATTAAGTATCGAATCTTTTTTCCATTGATAATCATCATCATTTTTATTAAAACTACCGTCAGGTTCATCAATTCTGGAAGTACTTCTTGAAGAGAAATCAAATTTTAAAGTTCTTGTTATATCATATCGAATATCAAGATATCTGTTCCACAAAAAATCTTTTTCGTAAGTAGCAGGAATTATAAAATTCGGATTGGTAATATTTCTTGTTTGCGCCTCACGGTTCCTGCGGTATAAATCTGTTCTAAATGAAATTTGTGTGGGAAGCGGATAAAAATTAAAGTCGCCTAATAATTTTAGAGGTCCCTTTTTCATAAAATTTACCTTATTAAAAGGTTGAATTAATTTGGGTCGGTTACTATAATTATAAGAAAACATTCCCCGGTGGGTTTTATCCTTATTAAATTCAGTATTTATATCTCTTTTTGCAATTTCGTTGTAGGCATAAGTAACTGCAAAATTTTGTGGGTCCCATAAATGGGTCTTCTCTTTTTGCTTTTGTGGTTCAACTTTAACGTTGGTAAAATTTATACTTTTCCGGACAATCAGATCTTGCGATATATAATTGATTGAGTCTCTTTCCCTTCCACTTTCAGCGCGATTTAAGGACTCAGTTAATTCGATATCGGGTTCAAGCGGATTATACTTTGGATTTCTTGCACTTCTCGAAAATCCATAATACATAGGAATTCTAACCCCAGCTTTTTCGGGAAAGAACCTTCCAAAATCGATAGATGCAGCTACATCCAATTCATTTAAATCGTCTAACTGCCGATTGTTAATATTCTGGCTGAGTGATCCGAAACCTGCCGAACGGGTACGCCCGGCAACGGTAATACTTCCCAAATCTGCCAACCGGGCAGATACTCTGGCATTTGCAGCCCAGCCACCTTCATCGTCAAAGTCTGACAAGCGCATTTCGTTTACCCAAACTTCAACTGCTTTGGCACCTGTATTTACCTGGCCTTTGTTATTTCTAATGCCCATCATTACTACCTGAACGTTACCAAGATTTGGGCTACCTTTTACTCTTACTTTATTCTGATCTTTATTCCACCCGCGATGAACCGTTTCGTAAACGTCCTGAATAGATATTGTAGATCCGGCTTTGCGCAGTTCTCCGTTGCGATCGAGTTTAACATTAGTAAATAATTCCAGTGGAATGTTTAACCTGTTTTCATCGGGCCAAACAGTAAATCTATCACTTTCAATTTCTGCATTATAACGGCTAGCTGGCGTAAGTTTTAGCGGAACCTCGTATTCGTAATAGTTATAATTATAGTCTGAACCTAAACGAATAAAAAAGTATAATTCGTTATCATTTAGCGGATAATCTTCTATCTCTTCGGCATGAACTTCCAACTTCAATTTTTTATACCTCCTAAAATCCATGTACAATGCTTTGTAAGCAGCACGAGCATCTCCCTGTTCCAAATCGGTAACTTTTAAAACCATCGACTGTTCATTCAACTGTCTCAGTTGCGGATTTGCAGGATCAATTACCCTATCAATTCCGGGAGGTAAAATATAATTAACAGGTTCACGACTTCCATTTTCTTCGATATTTACAGCCGAAACATCGAATTCTGCATTTGGCGAAAATGCATCGGGTTCTCCAATATTCTGCGAGTAACGACGCCAGTCTGCACGCACTAAATCGAGAGTAGCAAAACGAAGTACCGAAGCATCGCGGAATCCGTGCATAAACATTCGCATAAAACGAATGGATTTAAAATCGTGAATATTACCCACAATTTTATCGGGATCGCGAACCGGAATTTTAAACTGATACCATTTAACAACATCCTCTTGTCCGTTTTTAAGTTGAACTCTGGCTTCTTTAATGTCGGTAATATAGTTTTGCCCCAACTGCATATCATTGTGTCGCATACTTACTTTATACTGGTAGTAGCGTTCGTATTCATTTAAAGTATTATCGTTATTTATGTCTTCAATATCAGGAATTGTAGATGCTGAAGTTGGATAATTCTCTGGTGACATTTCGGTTGTTGGCGAGTTCCCTTCCGGCCCGTTATATTCTTTATATCTACTTAAAATATCTAATTCCTGATTGTCGTAATCAGAACCCCGGAAGTAGTGAAAGTTATCGCTGGAAGGATCGGAAAGTGCATTCTGATATGCATCTTGATTTACTTTCAAACGAAGCTCTTCCAGATACTGTTGAAAATGTGTCTGCTCTCCATTATCATTTAAACCATCAAAACCAATATCCTGAAACACACGCGATGCCGGATCGTTATCAAAAGCGTTTACCAACGATTGAAGTGTTGAAACCCTTCCCCAGACAGTGGTATCTGTATTTATATTCAGATCGGTGGAAGGCAAACCATTTTCAAACGCTTTCCTCGAATCCTTTAACACATCTTCAGAAACATCTCCAAGGTTAAAATAGAGGTCACCACCTTCGTGAGTATTCGATGTATCGTTGGCAAAAGGATCCATTACCCAGAATTCAATAAATTCGATGTTTGATGTTTCAAAATCGCTGGTTTCAATTTTACGCATAATACCACCCCAACGCGATTCTGGTGATCTTAACGAACCATCGGGATTTGTACCTGCCGAATACATAGAATTTCCGGCATCGTAATTATACGGACCACGTTCAGAAGGATAATATGCAAGATCGAATACCGCAATGTTTGTAGGCTGACCAACCGGCGATTCCTTTGCCGGAAAAATTTCTTTTTCAAAAACTTCGCGCACAAAATGGTTCGATTGCATGCTTTTGTCATTTTTGATGTGGTTTGGTGTTAAACTGTTATTTCGAAGAAACAGCGGGTCTATCATATAATAGGCCAACTTTGCACGGTTTACACCATAATCCAGCGAGTTAGTACGATCTGCCTCAGGAAACAAGTCACTCTGAAATTGTGGTGTACTTGCCAGCACCCACGATTGACGGGTTTTTAAATTAATAGTGGTTTTTGTGCCTTCAAAATCGTCGATGTAGGCAGCTCCTTTTGTCGATTTCGACTGTCCGGGTATCAATTGGGCTATCTCGGCCTCAAAGTCTATTGACGAAGGTGTTTTAGTGCTATAAAATGGCAGTGCATCAATAGCACGTGTTAGTAACATACTTTCGGTAGAATAGCGGGCATCCATTCCAACCATTAAGTTTGAAATTGGGTCTTCGCCATAATCTACTTTACTGGTTAAGGGCCGTTCGTGCATATACAACGCCGTTGCTCCCAAATTAAAGTTATCGGAAAATGCATAATTGGCATAAGCACCCATTAGTGATTTTCGTTGCATGCTAAACAAATCCTCACTTTCGGTTGAAACCTGAATTGGAGTTCCTGCCTCCAACAATGCCTGATTTATTATTTTTACCCTACCTAAAGTATAATCTACTGTGTAGTCTACATTTTCGACTAAATTACGGCCTCCGGCTATAACTTTAACCGAACCTTGTGCCAGGTTTAAACCTCCCAGTGCAATATCGGAACTTGATGCTCCCTTGTAACTACCAACTAATCTGTATTTATTATGCTCTGCATCTTGTTCTGCAAACACGCGGGATGAATCGTATAAAGCCTGAAAAGTGTATTTTTCAATTAAAGCAGGATCTCCAATTTTCCCTGCCAAATGTTTTCCAAAAGGCTCTAAAACAGGGAAAATAATTCTGCCTCTATTTGAATTAACAGTTGTACCTTCAATAAAATCGAAAACTCCATCTTTACTCGGATCCAGTTGTTTATTCAATTGATCCAATCTCATAACTTCCAAAAGAATTTGTCCATTAACTTTCCCCTCCGGGATGTAATTAATATAAGTTCCCGTTGAATCGTTTTGATAAACTATATTCAGAATAAACTCATCATTTGTAAGTTGATACGCATTCAGATTATAGATATTTTTCATCATCAAATCCCAGGTTGGAAATTGAGGAGAAAGGTTGGTTCCTTTTAATAACTTCAGAATTAAAGTACTTGGTGCACTAATTCCGTCGGTTGAAAATTCACCAACCTGGAACGGTTTGCCATTAGAAGTGTAGTTATAAGCTACAGAAAGTACTTCGTCGGTATTTAAAGATGTATTTAACGAAATATAACCCATCCGTTCGTTAATGGAATATTCAGAGGGGGTCAGTTTTCGAGCTTGTTCAATTTTTTCAAAATCAACACCACCCTGAAAATCGACACCAAACTGCGACATTACCTGAGTAATATTCTGCACTTCGCGAATGTTGCTGTATGTATTTACCATTTCATAATACAGTCCATTCGCATCATTGTGCGGAAAAATATTTTCCGGGTAGGATTGCCCGGATGTTCCTTGAAATGGCGGAATCTCATTGTAAATATTATCATTGTGTTCCGCTAAATCCTGAAAAGAGATGATATTTCTTGATTCAGTAAAGTTGTTCGATTTGTTTGTTACCCAAACTTCCACTTTATTTATATTAATGGGAGATCTGGGAACAGCGGTATTTTCCAGCCACTTATCGTAATTATCTCTAAAATACTGCGCCAGAAAAAAGTGACGGTTCGCATCGTAATTTGCTGCCGAAAATTCGAAGTTAGTAATTTGAGCTCCCCCCTCTGTTTCTACGGTTTGTGATTCGCCTTTGTGCTGCGAGAAAATTGTTGTTAAGGTAAGTCTGCCAAATTGCATTTCAGATTTTATACCAAACAAATTGGAGGCACCGGTAATTAATGATCCGTTTAGCGGCAACGAAACATTACCCGCTTCAATTTTTTTCAGGATCTCATCTTCGTCACCAACATACTCCAGGTTCATCTTGTTTTCGTAATCGAAAGTTGCCTCGGTATTGTAGTTCACCCGCATGTTCATTTTGGTGCCGATTTGTCCCATCACATTCATTTGAATTTTTTCATCAAAATCGAATGTGGGAACTTTTCTTAAACGCTCAGGAATTGCGGGATTTTCTGTGGCATTCATTTGGTAACCAAAACTTACTTCAACATAACCTTGCGGCTGAATATTAATTGTGTTACCGCCAAATATCCGATTAAAAGCTTCGCCACCAATAGTTAACTTTGGAATTAGTCCACCTTTATTATCAAAATCCTGAATCCGCGTTCTTTCTTTCCAGTAATTTTTTATTGATTGGTCAAAATCGTAATCGAGATAATCGTCGAGCGACATGGTTTGTGGCAGTCTGTAATTTAGCACCCCAACTTTTTCGTAAAAAACATACTGTCCGGTAATTGGATCGTATTCAATTTCGTACTTAATGTTACTGGGTTTATTCAGAAATAAATTTATTGAATCTTGCTTTGAATGACCAAAAGCGGGTTGGTCTTTAAATGGGTATGGAAGTGGGCCAACTGTATCAATTTCAACCGTATCCGGAACTTGCTGATATACGAAATCGCCACCAGATATATTATTCTTAGCAAAACCAGAATTGGCTAAGGCTAGAAAAATTAGTAGTAGATTTAAAATGTATATTTTATGAATATTCCGGGTCAATTCCATTCCTGTTTATAGCCTTTTTAACGCTTGTTTAATCACGCTCTCAACTGTTGATTCCGGCTGCTCCTGAAGTATTTTTGTTACTGTCTTTTCGGCATCTCTTTTAACGAATCCTAGCATGACTAATGCAGATAACGCTTCATTTCGAATTGTATTGTCTGCGGAAAGTGAAATTTGACCCGATTCTGACAATTTTCCCAACTTATCTTTTAAATCAATAATTATTCGTTGTGCAGTCTTTACCCCAATTCCCTTAACTCCTTTTAAAACCGCAACATTATCGGTAGTTACAGCGGCTACTAATTCATCGGGATTTAACGAAGAAAGCATAATTATTGCTGTGCTTGGGCCAACACCATTTACAGAGATCAAGTTTCGAAATAAATCGCGTTCACTTTTGTCAGAAAAACCGTATAAAATGTGGGCATCTTCGCGCACTACATGGTGCAACAAAAGCTTCCCCTCCTTTTTACCGTTAAGTTTGCTATATGTATTTAATGAAATATTTACGAAATAACCAATGCCAGCGGCTTCAATGACAATACTTGCCGGATTAATTTCAGCAATGGTTCCCCTGATAAACTCGTACATCTCCAGATTGATTTATTAGTTTTAATTTTCCCCCGCTTCAATGTCTACACTTTCATCCACTTGGTTCGGATTAACATCGTAGCGTTTCAGTGGGTTTTTAGAAATCTCATTATAAATTTGTCGATTTTTATAAATATCGAGAGCCAAATACAAAGCTTGTCTGAACGATTCGGGAGATGCTTTGTCTTCGCCCGCTATTTGATATGCTGTACCGTGCGAAGGCGAAGTACGAACAATGGGTAATCCTGCAGTATAATTCACACCTCTTTCAAACGAGGCCAGTTTAAAAGGAATTAAACCCTGGTCGTGATACATGGCTAAAATTGCATCAAACTTTCTATAATCTTCAGCACCAAAAAACCCATCTGCCGGATACGGGCCAAGCGCAATAATCCCCTCTTTTTGGGCTTGATTAATTGCCGGAATTATAAACTCTTTTTCTTCGTCTCCAAGTAGTCCGTTATCTCCTGCATGAGGATTTAGTCCAAACACAGCAATTCTAGGTTTTGTAATTGAAAAGTCTTGTTGAAGCGATTTTGCAATTATCCGGATTTTTGAAAGAACTGCTTCTTTTGTAATGTTCTCTGCAACTCTAGAAAGCGGCAAGTGCGCTGTAACAACACCAATTTTCAAAGTTTCGCTAACCATAAGCATGGCATAATCTTCTGCATTAAATGCTTCTGCTAAAAATTCAGTGTGTCCCGGAAAATTAAAATTCTCACTTTGAATATTGTCCTTATTTATTGGAGCAGTTATTAAAACATCAATAAATCCGTTTTGCAAGTCGGAACACGCTCGATCCAGCGCCATAAACGAAGATTCGCCCGCATCACGTGTCGATTTTCCAAGTTCTACACGAACATTTTCGTCGATACAATTTATGATGTGTGCCTTTTTTGAATGCGCTTCTTTTGTTGAGCGAATATGGTTAAAGCTTAAATTATGAATGTTTAAAGCTTTTCTATGATAAGCAGCCACCTTTGGCGAACCGTAGACAATTGGCGTGCACATATCCAGAATTCGGGGATCGAGTAATGTTTTCATTATTACTTCGTAACCAATTCCATTAATATCACCATGTGTAATACCTACTCGTATTGAATTATGTTGTGTCATTTTGCTTCAGTTTCAGATAAAAAAATGAGGGGGCAAAGTTACGTTTTTTAATTGAATTTTTTCAAAAAGTTAAAAAGCAGGCGAGTACCAAATCCTGTTCCTCCAATTGGATGATAATTATTCTTTTCAAAAAAGAACGAAACCGGTGCTGAGTCGAGGTGAATCCAATTGTAATCGGTAAAATGTTCCAGAAATTTCCCTGCCACGGTTGTTTGTCCTCCACGACCTCCAAGATTGTTTAAATCGGCAATTGGAGATTCAAGTGGTTTTGCGTATTCTTCCCACAGCGGAACCTCTATAATTCGTTCATAGGTTTCGTTTCCGATTTCTTTTATCTTTTCCAGGTGTTCTTTTGAATTACCCATTCCTACAATGGCTTGATTTCCGGCAATAATTTCTGCACCACCCGTTAAAGTTGCAATATCTATTACCAATTCGGGTGAATATTTTTTTGCGTAAGTAAGTGCATCTGCCAGAATTAATCGACCTTCGGCATCGGTATTTTTAACTTCAACCGTTGTTCCGTCAAACATTGTAATTATGTCTCCGGGAACGTACGCATTACCATCGGGTCGATTATCGGTTGCCGGAATTAATCCAATTACATGAACAGGTAGTTTACTTTTTGCGGCTGCGTAAATTGTTGCTGCAACAACTGCTCCTCCTGCCATGTCACTTTTCATAAAGTCCATAGATTTTGATGTGGGCTTTAAACTTAAACCTCCGGTGTCGTAAACAATTCCTTTCCCCACCAAAACTATTGGGTTTTTGTTTGTTGCATTTTTGGGTTTCCACTCCAAAATATTAAATGTTGGCGGGTCGATACTTCCCTTGTTTACCGCAAGCAAACCACCCATTTTTAAGGCTTCAATTTTTTGTTTATTGAATACTTCTACGGTAAATCCAGATTCACTTCCCAACTTTTCTATCTCCTTAGAAAACTGTGGTGCTGTTAAAAACGAAAGCGGTTCATTTACCAAGTCTCTGGCATAATAAACTGCTTGAATTAAGTTTCCAATCTCTTCAATTTGCCCGACTGTTATCTCTTTGTTGAAAATGAGAATCTCTTCAATATGAAACTCTTCCTTCTCTTTTTTGTATTTATCGAATGAATAATCGGAAAGGAGCAGCCCTTCGATAAACGCCGGCAAAAGTTCCGGCTGGCTATAATTCATCAACTGAACTGTTTTTATTTTTTCAGCTTTTAAAATATCAAATAATTTTGAACCTGCTTTTCTGGCTTTTTCAACTAGAATATGGTTTTCCTTCTCTGTTTTTATTTTGTTAAAAAAGAAAAGGTTAGGATATTTAAAAACAGTACAATCATTTTCTTTCAACATATTTCTCTTCAGATAATCCGAATCATTTTCGGTTAAATATGACACCGAAAGCTGCTCCAATTCATCAAATAAAGTAGCGGTTGAAGTATTCTCTTTTAATTCTGCTATTTTCGAAATCTGTGGTAACATAATTTTAATTTTCGGCTAAAATAATACATTAAAATTGTTTGTGTGGCAACGCCATCAATTTTAGCTCAAAATTGATGGCAGAAAATGTTACTTCATTAGCCGGAGTGAGTTATAAAATACATGTGCCGAACACTCAGCAAGCTATTCTCTTTACCGGCATTGAACCACAATACAGAAATCTGGATGTGACAAAAACTATGTATTAACAACACCACTAATTATTTAAGTAGTGTTTTAATTTTTTCTAATAGAGCCTTCTGGTTTATTGGTTTCGAAATGTAATCGTCGCAACCCATCTCAAATGCTTTTTCGCGGTCGCCAGAAATTGCATAGGCAGTTTGCGCTATAATAGGAAGGTTTGGCTTAAATTTCTTTATCTTTTGAGTTGCAGTATATCCATCCATTACCGGCATATTAATATCCATAAGCACCAAACTTATATCATCATTTTCTTCACAAAAAGTGATTGCCTCTGCCCCATTCTTTGCCCAAATACAGTCAATTTCAGAACGGATTAGAACAATTTTTATAAATTCAAAACTCACCTTGTCATCTTCAACAATTAATATCATTTTTTTGTCTTTATTTATTCTTTTTACTTGTATCTCGGGTATTTGAATAATTTTCGCTTTTCTATCAACCGGAAGAGTAAAATAAAAGGTGGACCCTTTCCCAACTTCCGATTCAAGCCAAATTTCACCACCCAAAAGTTCTGTTAATCTACTTGCAACTGATAAGCCAATTCCTACTCCCCCATACCTTCTCGAATTCGATTCTTCTGCTTGCCTGAATACATCAAAAATTAGATTATGTTTTTCTTTGGGAATACCAATGCCTGTATCTTCTACATAAAATTTAAGTATCAAATTTTCTTGTTCCGAAAGAATTTCAAATCCATAATTTACATGCCCCGTATCTGTAAATTTAATGGCGTTTTTCAACAGGTTAAGCAAAATTTGTTTGAGCTTGTTTGGATCGGTTTTTATTGTAAAGTCCTCCTTCCCCGGTGGAATTATTAAATTTAGCTTTATGTCATTTTTATTTGCTTTTTGTTGTTCAGAAGTTATAATATTTAATATATCGTAAAAAATATTTTTTAGGTTTACCTCTTCTACTCTTATCTTAGTTTCGCCCGATTCTATTAAAGTAATTTCAAAAAGATCGTTAACAATACTTAGCAAGTGGTTTCCACTATTGTTTATTATTTCGCCAAATTTTTCAACATCTTCCATCGAAAGATCTTTATTGAGAAATTCGGAAAAACCAATAATTGCATTTAACGGTGTTCTTAATTCGTGCGACATTGTAGCAAGAAAAGCTGATTTAAGACGGTCTGATTCAGTTGCTTTTTCAAGTGCCTTTATTAATTCTTTCTCTGTTGTTTTTCGTTCCGTAATATCCCTTATTGCTACAACCCTAACTTCTTCTCCATTCTCAAAAGAAATAGTTCTACCTTCAATTTCAACTGGGAAACGGCTCCCGTCTTTTTTAATCCCCAATATTTCATACGGTAAAGAGTGCTTTTTCTTACTATTCTCAAGAATAATTTCATGGTACACTTTGTCCGCCAAAAGTTCAATTATATTTCCACCTATTAATTCTTCATATTCGTAGCCAACCATCTTTGCCGCAGATAAGTTTAAATCTATTATTTTACCGTTTTTATGCATAATTATTCCTTCAACTGTAACAGATGAAAGATTTTTAAATCTTGCTTCACTTTCCTTTATGATTTCCTCTGCTTTTTTTCGATGAATTGAGATACTTATCTGATCAGACACAAATTCAAGTAACTTTAAGTCTGATTCGTTAAACTCATTTTTATTGGTATAACTTTGTACAGCCAATACCCCTATTAATTCATTTTCAAATTTAAGCGGTACTCCCAACCATATTTCCGGATCAATCTCAAAATCTCTAATTTGATTTGATTTTCGTAATTTTATTAATTTCTCTTTATTTATTAGTAGCGATTTTTTTGTATTAATTACGTGCCTGGTTAATGTTTTCCCTGTAATAACTGAAATAGAATTAACCTTTTCGTTTGTAAAAAATGGCAATGAAATCAGATCCGTTTTTGCATCGTAAAATGCTACATAAAAATTAGCTGTATTAATTATTTCACCTAACTCAATTTGAATACATTTGAGAAGATTTTGCAAATTGTCAATAGTAATAACAGCATTTGAAATATTAAATAATGTTTTTTGAATAAGTTCTGCTTTTTTACGTTTTGTTATTTCTGTTACCGATCCAACAATTGCTGTTGTTTCTCCATTTTTCACAAGCGGAAATTCTCTAACTTCCACCCAAACTTTATCTCCACTTTTATGTATTAATTCCAATTCGTACGGAAGCTGCCGCTCGCCAATTCTAATTGCTTCCAATGTCTTTTCCAATCCAAATTCATTAATGGGGTTGTCAGATAACCAATCCGTCCATTTCACCAAAGCTTCCTCTTGCGTATAACCCAGTATATCTTCTACCTGCCTACTTATATAAGTGTGTTGGTGCTCTGTGTTGTGCGAATAAAATATGTTTGTGCTATTTTCAAAAATATTCCGAAGTTTCTCTTCGTTCTCTTTGGATACTTTCTCTGCTTGTTTTCCCTTTGTAATATCTTTGAACCCCCAAACCCTTCCCGCAATATTATTATCCATTATTAAGGGATGAGAATTACGCTCAAATACCCTTCCATCCTTAAAATGTAGAATATCAGTATCTGTTTTAGTACTTAAATACAGTTCTTTAACTTTGGAAATAAATTGATCTGGTTGGCTTAATTGACCAAGAACAAAATCGAGCAATTTACTATCGTCCCTGGATTTAGATAATTTTGATGGAATATTCCATAATTTATTGAATTTTTTATTTCTATGTGTTACTGTCCCATTATTATCTACAACTAAAAAGCCGTTTCCTGTTGAATTTAATATAGCTTTTAAAAGAGATTCTCTTTGTTTAATAGCTTCTTCAGCATGTTTCCTTTCAGTAATATTTTCGACAATTCCATTTTGTAAAATTGGCTTCCCCTTAGAATCATTAATAATTTGCCCTCTGATATTAACATGAATAATATTTCCATTCTTATGAATATACCTTTTTTCAAAATTGGTAAAAGAGATTTCTCCTACTACTAGTTTATTGAACAACTCATCATTTTTCGATACATCATCAGGGTGAGAAAATTGATTAAAATGTTTGCCAGTAATTTTATTCTTAGAATACCCTAAAATTTTACACAAAGCAGGATTCACATCAATAAAATGTCCTTTTAAATCAGTTGTACAAATTCCGATTGGCGAATTATTAATCACTAATCGCAATTTTTGTTCACTCTCTTTCAAATCTTCTTCTGCCTTTTTTGCATCAGTAATATCCCTCTGAATGGCTAAAAATCCAATTATATCTCCATTATTATTAAGAATTGGATCTGCAGATGCTTCAACATTTATGAATTTACCATTTTTACATCTATTTAAATATTGGGTTTTTAAACTCTCTTTATTTAAAATAGTTTCCCAGAAATATTTATATTCTTCTTCTGTAAAAAGGTCACTTTTTAGTATTCGGGGAGTTTTTATATTAACTACTTCTATTGCTGTAAAACCATATAATTCGGTAAATTGCTTATTAACAAAGGTGAATATTCCATCTTTGTCTGTCATAAATATTACATCGGTAGAGTTTCTGACAGCCAGATTTAATTTGTTTAATATTTCCTGTTCTTCTTTTCGTACCGTTATATCTATTATTGTTTGAAATAGACATTTCTGATTGTTAAGTGTAATAATATGACCATAAAATAATCCTGTTCTTATTTCTCCACTTGCAATTTTTACTGGTAATTCCAGAGCTTTATAATACCCTTTTTTTACGATAGCATCTGTTATAATTTCCCGGCTTTTATCATCAATTAATCCTATGTCAGTAAACTTTCTATTTATAATTTCATTTTTTGGTAAGCCAATAGATTGAGCTGCAATTTCGTTGAGCTCTAGTATCCTCCCATCTTCCAGAGAGCTTATGGTCAATATGTTTGTACTGATCTGAAAAAAATCCGAGAACAGTTCTTCACTTTCCATCAATTTACTCTCTACTTGAATTCGCTCAATCTCAGCTGCCACACGTTCCGAAAAAATTTGCAATAAGGATTCTGAAACTTCAGCGTTTAAAATTGGCTGACTATGTAGAAGCACCATTATTCCAACAACACCGCCAGTTTTGTTAAAAAGGGGAACTCCTAAATAGCCGTCAATTCCCATTTCAATTAATAGTTTATCTTTTGGAAATAATTTTTGAATATTCGTTGGATAGCAACAAACCGAATTATTTAAAAGATTCATGCATGGAGTATCATCCAACGAATATTCAAAAGATTCTAACAAATTGCCTTTTCCAACTCCGGCAATTACGTTTACTTTTTTTTGATTTGAATGGATTTTACCCACAAATGCATAATCTATAGCAAGCGTATTAGTAAGATGCCCGCACACTTTATTGAAAAATTCTACTCCCGTAAAAGCAGATAATTTAGTTGATATAAATTGCAAAGCCTCAATAGCTTTATTACCCGATTGCAGAAGATTTTTCGCCTCTTCTTCGGTCTTTTCCAGCTCTAAAATTCTTTTATTCAATTTTGTAATTTCATCTAGAAGCTGTTGTTTGGAATCGCTATTTATTTCCATTCTTAAAATTATTTTATTTAAAACTTTGTAATTTATTTTTGTATAAAAATGTGGACATAAAAACAATGCATTCCGACAATTTTAAAGGTAATCCTATAAAGGGAATAGTATTTTAAAATTAATGCTTTTTATTCCAAATTTAAAGTAAAACACCAATTTTCTAAAAGTATAAAAAAAGACTTATTAGTAGAGAGCCAAATTGCGGATTTGCTTATCAGTGGTTTTCTTGTGCAACTGGTTTGAGAATGGAAACATTTAATTCTGTTTTAAGCAAATTATCTTGAATATTATTTGGCAGTTTCAAATTTTCACGAAAATAGTTACCATTATATTAAGAAATACAATCTTGGAATTAATTTTATATAGTCAAATAGAAAATAATCTTTAGTAAATTGAAGTACCCTATTAGATTTTTCCTATTTTTAGGGGACGTTTAAAATGATCGAAAATTTTAATTTGAGGCATGAAAAAAATTCTTGCTATTGATGACAATGAAATTAATCTTGAACTTCTTAATCAGGTAGTAAAGTTATATTATCCCGATTTTGAATTTCTACGTGCCTGCAATGGTGAAGATGGTATTGAATTGGTAAGACAGAAAAACCCCGAATTAATATTATTAGATATTTTAATGCCTGGATTAAACGGCTTTGAAGTTTGTGAAATTTTGAAGAGCGAAGAGGCAACCAGAAATATTCCTGTTTTAATGATTTCGGCATTGGGTCAAGATTCGGTTGAACGAACAAAAGGATTAAACGCCGGAGCCGATGCTTTTATTTCCAAGCCTTTTAGTCGGACCGAATTGCAAGCACAAATAAATGTTGCTTTGCGTATTAAAAACGTTAAAGACTTATTGCGCGATCGTAATAAAGATTTAGAAAGTCTAATAAAAAGTCAGACCAATAAATATTTACTAAGCGAAGAGCGGTTTCTGCAAATCTCGGAGCATGCAATGGAATTTTACTGGGAAGTGAATTCTGAAGGAATATTCACATATGTTAGTCCTGTAGTTGAAAAAACACTAAAGATTTCTCATCTCGAAATTATTGGGAAAAAGAAATACCAAGACATTTTTCAAATTTCCGAAAATAAATATTCAATAATAGCAAAGAACTCAAGAATTAATGATTTCGAAGTTGAATTAACAGTAGGAAATAACATTATTTGGTTGTCGATTAGTGGTTTTTCTTTTTTCGACAAAGAAGGAAATTACATTGGGAAAAGGGGTGTTTGTTACACAATTACCAAGCGAAAACAGGCTGAGATTGCATTGATTGAAAACGTAAAGCAAATTGAAAGTTACCAGAAGAAACTTAAAAGTCTAAATATTGAAATAACGTTGGTAGAAGAAAAAGAACGAAGAAGAATAGCAGAAAACCTGCACGACAGTTTGGGACAAACACTTTCTTTGGCATTTTTAAAATTATCGTCAATAATAGACGAAGATTGTTCTCAAAATATAAAAAACATAATCACAGAAACCTCTGGCTTATTGGATATTGCTATTTCCGAGTCTCGAAGTCTAACATACGATTTGAGTCCACCAATTTTATACGAGTTAGGATTAATTCCAGCTTTCAAATGGAAGTTGGAACAATTAGAAGAAAAAAACCGTATTAAAACCGTATTAATAGGAGAAGAGGTACAAATTGAAATTCAGAAAGAATTTAACATATTTTTATATCGAATTGTGTGCGAATTACTAACGAATATAATTAAACATGCTGAAGCCACTTTAATTGAATTGGAAATTAGTACAGAAAACGAAATGTATTGTATTTTTGTTCGTGATAATGGAATTGGATTTAAGAATAACGAAAATAAAAAATCATCGGCTGGCGGATTTGGACTAATGAGCATAATAGAACGAATAGATAGTATTAAAGGCCACTTCGAAATAGGATCAAACCAGAGTAAAGGAACAACAGCGAGAATAATAATCCCATTCAATAAAGGTTAATGTTATGAAACGAACATAAAATTTAATCTGTGATATTTCATAAACAAGCATCTGTCAGCTGACGGATCGAGAGTTCCATAATTTAAAATTAAAATTATAAACGGATGAAAATAAAAGTAATAATTACAGATGACCATCAACTGTTTCGAGAAGGATTGGTGAATTTATTATTCTCTGCACCTGACATTGAAGTAATTGCACAAGCCGAAAATGGGGAGGAAGCCATTGAAAAAGCGAAACATTTTAAGCCAGATGTAATGCTGCTTGATATTGCAATGCCGAAAATGAATGGAATTGAAGCTACCCGCGAATTGAAAAAAATAATGCCTGAGATAAAAATTGTTGCGGTTTCAATGCATTCCGACAAACAATATGTAAAAGGCATTTTGGAGGCTGGTGCCGATGGGTATTTATTAAAAAATTGCACATACCGTCAGTTAACCGATGCGATTCAATGTGTTTATTCTGGCAAAAAATTTCTTAGTGAAGATATCACAGAGTTGGTTATAAGTGGTTATTTAGATCCATCGAAAGCTGAATCTGACAGTTATTCTCAATTATCGGAAAGAGAAAAGGAAGTATTTTTGTTGTTTGCCGAGGGGAAAACTACACGTGAAATAGGAGAAAAATTATTTATTAGTGTAAAAACAGTTGGAACACACAAACAAAATATTCTTGAAAAATTAGAGTTAAAAAACAATGCTGATATTGTAAAATATAGTCTTAAAAAAGGACTAACCCAACTGGATTAAATTTCAACTCGCATTTGTACCAAGGTAAAATTTCAATATAAAAAAAATCCCGGAAAAAATTTCCGGGATAACTAAACTAACTCTGAAAGCAACTTCATCTTATTTTGTATCGGGTTTGATATCTAAAACAAATCTACAACTTCGGACAAAAGTCCCGCTTAATTTAATTCTGATTTAACTTAGGCAAATTGCTTAAATTTCAATTCAAAAAAACTGAGAGATGTAAGAATTTCGGCAAAATGAAGTTCCTCGCCACAAGCGGACGGGGTATCATTATATTCGCAACCAGGGATACCACAAGATCCTTCAACTTCACTCAGGATTAGTTCGGTTAATTAATTTCGTTTCAAAAAATCAAAGGCTCCTTGATTTAATTTATTGTGTTTAATAATTGTATGGAATAAACTACCCCGAGGCAGAGCCATCGAGGTATTAAAGCGGAATAGTATTTTTTATGAAAAACCTGCCGTTTTTCAAACTTTTTCGCCTTTTACCCCGAGGTAGAACCTCGAGGAATT
>JABMPI010000562.1 GCA_013203755.1 Bacteroidota bacterium | reverse complement strand
CCCTCACTATGTTTTAGACTGGCACGAAATTATTAACGACAGGATGGGGCAAACAAGTTATTCGATTATTTATTGCCCGTTAACCGGAACTGCAACCGCTTGGGATAATAATATAAATGGAGAAAATACCACTTTTGGCGTGTCGGGCTTGTTGTACAATACTAATATTGTGCCTTATGATAGAGCAACAGGATCAAACTGGTCTCAACTTTTCGATAGTGCAATTTTCGGTCAATTAAAAGGAGTAAAACCAAAAACCTACATGGTTCTAGAAACCAAGTGGGAAACGTGGAAAAAGCTTTATCCAGACTCTAAACTAATGAATTTTAATACTGGTTTGGAACGCAGTTACGGTGAATATCCTTATGGAAATTACAGAGATGAAGATTCGGGGCTTATATTTCCTGTAAAATATATGGATACACGCCTGCAAACAAAGAAAAGGGTACATGCTGTGGTTGTAAATGGGAAAGCAAGAGTTTATCGTTTTGCAAATTTTTCAGGAAATTAATATGCTACATCGGCTGGTAATATGTTTAAAAGGTTGGGGAACAGGAATCGTTTTTATGTGCTTTCCAATATTGTTTTTTAAGGGTGAATTTTTGTTTGGGGCTGAAACCTGGAAGATGCTGGTTAGTTTGTTCTTTGTTTTGTTTCCTGTTCTCTTTCTTTTTGAAAATGTTTTTTATCGATTTCCGTTGTTTTCAAAACGCTTGCAATTTATTGTTCTCTCCTTTTTATTTATTCTTTCAGAAATCGTATTTTTCTATTTACCGTGGAGATATTCTCAAGTTGAATATTTGGGGAGCTGGTTAACAAAAGTGACACTTGCTATTTTTGCTGTATTTGCTGCATATGTAGTTTCCAGGTTTTTAATTCCTAAACGGAATTTAATAATCGTTCAGAAGGAAATATAGTAAAGAATAAGAATCTTTCTTTGTGAGATCTTGTGCAATCCTAAAACAGATTTATAGTTTAATACGAGTATATTGGTAAAGCTAAAATCAGAACTGTTTTTTAATTAATATTCTTCGTCGATCGTATTCAATTTCACCTTGTTTTACTAATTTATTTAAAATAGTAGTGGTGGTTTGTCGGGTGGTAGCAGCCAAACTGGCAATTTCCTGATGTTTTAAACGAAGCGGAATTTCTATGCCGTTAACTGTTTGAATCCCGTGGTCTTCTGCAAGCTCGTTCAGTAAAAATTTTACACGCTCTTCAGCAGATTTAAACCACATGCGTTCTAAGCGGGTTCGTATTCGTTTTAACCGAAAGCCAATTAGTTTGATGACCTCTAAATTTAGCATCGGATTGTTTTTAAGTATGCGCTCAAACTCCGAAATTCCAACAAGGCACACCAACGAATCTTCTGTAACCGTTGCAAAACTCTCCCGACGATTTTCTCCTGCTAAAGCTAATTCGCCAAAAATTTCTCCGGCTTTTAAAATTCCATGTATCAATTCTCTGCCCTCCTCAGAAAAGGAGACAATCTTAACTTTTCCTTTTTTTAAAAAATAGATTCTGGAGGAAATATCGTGAGGCAAATAAACCGATTCATTTCGTTTTACCTCTTTCATCACAGAGCATTCACTCAATTCCATCTTCTCCACTTTGGTCATCGATTCCAAAAAATTAAAATTTTCAAAAAACCAAAGTTTCGATTTTCCGTTTGCACTTTCCATCTTTTAAATTATCGTCTGTTTTTGTTTTCATGAATATGGACGGTATTGGATTTGAAACCTTTCAGAAATTAAGACAATTGGAAACTTTGTTTTTGGAAACTTAAATGCAGTTATGTTGTTCTTTTCAATAATGAGAAATCTGGTTTTTATATTACTATTATTAGCAACTGTAGGTTGCAACAGTCAAAACACAAAAAAAATGGAACATCCTTATACCAATGAATTGATAAATTCAACATCGCCGTATTTGCTTCAGCATGCACATAATCCGGTGAACTGGCAGCCTTGGAACGATGAGGTTATTGAACAGGCGAAAAAAGAAAATAAACTGATTTTGGTGAGTATTGGATATGCCGCTTGTCATTGGTGCCATGTAATGGAACACGAAAGTTTTGAAATAGAAGAGGTGGCGAAAGTGATGAACGACAATTTTATTTGTGTAAAAGTAGATCGCGAAGAGCGCCCTGATGTTGACCATTATTATATGACAGCCGTTCAATTAATGCAGCAACGAGGCGGTTGGCCGTTAAATGTAATTGCTTTGCCCGATGGTCGCCCAATTTGGGGAGGTACATATTTCCCAAAGGAGAATTGGATGAAAAGCATTTTAACCGTTGCAGATTATTACAAACAAAATCAGAAACAAACTGAAGAATACGCTGGAAACTTGCAGGAAGGAATTCAGCAAACATCATTAACTGTTGAAATTGAAAATAATATTCCGGCAAGTGCAGAACTTCTAAAAAATGGAGTAAATAACTGGAAAAGTAGATTCGATATGAAAGAAGGTGGAAGTGCCGGAGCACCTAAATTTCCGATGCCGGTAAATCTCGAATTTCTGCTGTACTATGGTTTTATGAAAAACGATGCAAAGTCGCTTGAATTTGTAGAAACTACTTTGGAAAAAATGGCGCATGGTGGAATTTACGATCAAATAGGAGGGGGTTTTTCCCGTTATTCGGTTGATGAAAAATGGAAAGTACCACACTTCGAAAAAATGTTGTACGACAATGGACAATTGCTAAGTATCTATTCCAAAGGATTTCAGCAATTCAAAAACGAAGAGTTTAAAACAGTTGTTTACGAAACAGTTGATTTTCTGGAACGTGAATTAATGGATAAATCGGGTGCATTTTATTCGTCGCTCGATGCCGATAGCGAAGGCGAAGAAGGGAAATTCTATGTTTGGAATGCCACTGAATTGAAGGAGATACTTAAAGATGATTTTGAATTGTTTTCAGACTATTACAATGTAAATTCGAAAGGTTTTTGGGAGCATAATAATTACATTTTACTGCGAGATAATTCAGATAAAAATTTTACGCAAAAACATAATTTGTCTCTGCAACAACTTCAGCAAAAGGTTGCAGGATGGAAAAATATATTGCTGAACGAACGGGCAAAACGGATTCGTCCGGGTTTAGATGATAAAACACTTACGTCGTGGAATGCCTTGGTAATACAAGGTTTGGTTGATGCATACAAAGCTTTTAAAGATGAACATATTTTGAGTTTGGCACTTAGCAATGCAAATTTTATAAAGCATAACGTGTTGCAAACGAACGGTAAACTTTTTCATAATTGGAAACTTGGTAAAGCTTCGGTAGATGGTTTTCTTGAAGACTATGCAATTTCTATTCAAGCATTTCTTTCTCTTTACGAAGTTACCGGCGATGAGGATTGGTTAAGCCTTGGCGGAAAAATGACAGCTTATACTTTTAAACATTTTTATGATGACAAAAGTGGGCTGTTTTATTTCTCAGAGAAAAGTGTAAATTCTGTTCTTACCAATCACTTTCAAAAAGAGGACAATGTGCTACCATCGTCTAATTCTGTAATGGCAAATAATTTACACAAATTGTATTTGATTTTGGGGCGTCCTGAATACCTGAAAAGTGCAAATAAAATGCTTCAATATGTAACTGATTCTTTTTCTAAATATCCAATGGCTTATGCAAACTGGGGTACATTTATGTTAAAAACTACAGAAGCCTATTTTGAAGTTGCTATTTCCGGAGTGAAGTCAAAAGAGCTAATAAATGAAATGCAAATTGGTTTTCAACCCAATATTCTTTGGGTTTTTTCCCAAAAAAGTAGTGAGATCCCAATCTTGAAAGACAGATTTTTTATGGGAAAAACGCAGATTTTTGTATGCGAAGAAGGTATTTGCCAAATGCCTGTTGAAACTGCGTTGAAAGCTTCCAAATTATTGAAAATCGGTGAATGAAAAAAATTGAATTTCTAATTGTTGGGCAGGGTTTGGCAGGAACAATTCTGGCCTTCGAAATGCTGCGTAATAATATTGATTTTCGAATTGTCTCTTCTCTTGTAAAAAGCAAAGCTTCGTTGGTTGCTGCCGGAATGGTGAACCCGTTGGTATTTAAAAGGCTTACTCAGAGTTGGTTGGTTGATGATTTGTGGCCGGTGATGCAAAAAACGTATTCTGAACTTGAAAATATATTGGGCGAAAGATTCTATTTCAAAAAGGATATTTTAAAACCGCTTTCGGAAGATGAAAAACTACTGTGGCAGAAAAAACAAATAAATCCTGAAATTGCAAAATACATAGTTTCTATTGATGCTATTTCAAAAGTGAAGCATATTTCAAAAGCAGCTGGATATGGTCGGGTAACTGGTTCCGGGTATTTGAAAATGAACACGTTTTTGAATTTGGCTGAAAGCTATTTCAGAGCGAGAAATTTAGTCATTGATTCAACTTTTAATTTTAATCAAATAAATCCTGTCGACAATTCTTTTGAAATTGAAAATATTACTGCAGATAAAATTGTGTTTTGCGAGGGGCATCATGTAACAGAAAATCCATTTTTTCCATTCATAAAAATGAATCCTACAAAGGGTGAGGTTTTGTTGATTCATGCGCCAGAATTATCTGAAGAATTTATACTGAATAAAAAAGTATTTGTTTTGCCGGTTGGAAATCGGAGGTTTAAAGTTGGTTCTACTTACGAATGGAAAGATCTAACTGAGACTACTACTGAGAATGGAAAAGCATCAATTGTTGAGCGATTGGATAATTTAATTTTATCCGATTATAAAATAGAGGAACAACATGCGGGAATTCGACCAACAGTTTCAGATCGCAGGCCTATTTTAGGTATTCATCCTGAATTCAAAAATATTTCCATATTTAATGGCTTGGGAACCAAAGGGATTATGCTGGCTCCTTTCTTTGCAAAAGAGATGATTCGGGTGCTTACAATTGATAACTATTTTACCCAAAAGGAAGCTCGTTTAGATCGATTCTTATCGGATGCAAAAAGATAGTCAATACTGGATTTTGAGCATAAAAAAAATCCCGGCGTCCACTCCAGGATTTTAACTAAATTTTATTCCTTCTTGTGCTTAAACAAATTGGGTTTGTATGCCACAAATATAATTAAAGTTTGATATGGTCTCAGAATCAATAACTTATTTTTAGTAAAACAGATTGGTTCTAAATTGCGTAATTTTAGATTGTCTCCCTTTGGGAAATTTATTTTATTGATGGGAATTTTATTGATGATTTTTGTTTTACTTGTTGTTTAATAGAATCAATTCCGCCTTTGCATTAACTACACTGGTTTTAAACTTTAATGATTACTGAATTCCTTTGGTTTTGTGTTAATTACAATCAATTTTAACGGTTTTATTTACTTTAAACTTGGGATAGATTGCTGCTGTTTACATTTGAGGATTTAGAGATAATTAAAAAAAAATGGTATTCTTTCGAATGCCAAATTATTCTTCCGAATTGTTTTAGTTTTTCTAATTTAGAACCCTACTAATTTTAACTAATAAATATATTTAAATCAGATGAAGACAAAAACCTATCTCAGCCTTTCTTTTATGATGTTTCTTGAATTTTTTATTTGGGGTGTTTGGTTTGTTGGTGCCGGAAATTACCTCTCAACTCTTGGATTTCAGGGAGAAGAAATTGGTCGATCAATGAGTACGTTGGCATGGGGTTCGATAATTGCCACTTTTTTTGTTGGTTTAATTGCTGATAAATATTGTGCAGCACAAAAATTAAATGGGGTTCTACATCTAATTGCAGGAATACTGATGTATGTTGTTTCGCAAATTGCAGATCCAACTTTGCTGTTTTGGGTACTTCTTTTATATATGATTTGTTACATGCCAACTATTGCACTTGCAAATACAATTGCTTTACATCATACCCCCAATTAGGCATCTTAAGGTTTTTCTAAATCGTTATTTTTTCTTTACAAGAAAACGCCAAATACTGCGTTACTCTTGTTTTTGAAACAGTTATCCCGATTCCATCGGGACTCCTTGGTTTCAAAAACTTCGAAAGCCTTGTCTTTGACGCTTTCTTATCAAAGACTTAAAAACAGGTAGTTTTCTTGCTGATATTATTTAAAAATAGGTAAGACTTATTAAATCCAACACCTGTTAATTCATCAGTTTCATTTGTAAATAAGAATAAATAAGCGCGTACATTTGTGCTCGCTGGTCGTTTGTAGAAGCTCCTGCATGGCCACCTTCCGTATTTTCAAAATAATAAATTTTATACCCAAGGTCATTCATTTTAGCAACCATTTTACGTGCATGTCCCGGATGTACCCGATCATCGCGTGTTGAAGTTGTGAAAAATACTTCGGGGTACTTCATCTCTTTTTTTACATTTTGGTAAGGCGAATATTTTTTAATGAATTCCCACTGTTCCGGAACATCCGGGTCGCCATATTCAGCCATCCAACTGGCGCCGGCAAGTAACTTATTGTACCGTTTCATATCCAATAAAGGTACTGCACAAACTACAGCATTATACAAATCGGGGCGTTGAGTAAAGGCAACACCAACAAGTAATCCTCCATTACTTCCACCAAAAATTCCAAGTTTTTTAGGGGAAGTAATTTTCCTTTCTATTAAATTTTCGGCAACAGCATGAAAATCGTCATACACAATTTGGCGTTTTGCTTTTAATCCAGCTTGATGCCATTTGGGACCAAACTCGCCCCCTCCACGAATATTTGCTAATACATAAACTCCGCCTTTTTCTAGCCAGGCAGTTCCGGTTGTTGCATTATAACTAGGTAGCATCGGTATTTCGAATCCGCCGTAAGCATATAAAAGTGTTGGATTAGTACCATCTAATTTCAGCGATTTTGAACTCACAACAAAATAGGGGATTTTTGTTCCATCAGTGGAAGTAGCTTCATACTGTTGAACCTTATATTTTTCGGTTGGAAAAAAAGAAGGTAAAGACTTTACTTTATTGAATTTACCTGTTTTAGCATTACCGTTAAACAGTGTTGATGGTTCCAGAAAATTAGTGAAGTAAAAAAAATAATTATCGGAGTTTTCATCTGTAGCTCCAAGCGAAATATTACCAAGCTCAGGTGCGTCTATTTTTTCTTTTTCCCATTTTACATTCCATGTATATTTGTATAATTCGCTTTTTACATTGTTAAGCATGTTAACCAAAAGCACATTTTTTGTACTTGATATTTCTGTAATACTCGATCTCTCATCGGGTTCAACTACCAATTCAAAATTCTTTTTTCCATTAATTAAATCGTTGTAATATATGGAAAGAACAGAACCTTGTTTAAATGTTCTTATTCCGGTATTCCAGTCTGATTTTAATTCAAAAATTGCCTGTTCGTTAAAAATAGTTGAGAAGCTTATATCTTCAGGCAATTCCGGTGTTATAATTTTGCCTTTTTCGATAAAAGCATAACTTCCAGAGTAAAAAGAAGTACGCCTCATTACCACGCTGTAGGTTTTATTTTTTGTTGGAAGCGTGTATCCCCAAATACCCATGTCGTCTTCTTTACCTTCAAAAATAAGTTTTGCGTCTTTTAATTCTGTTCCGCGTTTCCATATTTTTACCTGTTTCGGATAACCAGAGGTTGTCATCCCATTTCCAAAATCGGTTGAAACCATTAAAGTATTTTCGTCAATCCAATTAGCACTCCCTTTTGCTTCCCGAACAAGAAAACCATCCTCAATAAATGTTTTTGTATTGGCATCAAATTCCTTTATTATTACTGCATCGCCGCCACCTTTTGATAGATTCACTAAAAACTTTTTGTAATCGGGATAAAGTCCGGTTGCCCCTTTAAAAACATATTTCTCGTTGTCTTTTTCCGATAGTTTGTCGATGTCTAAAACTGTCTCCCATTCAGGATTGTCACTTAAATAATTTTTAAGTAAAGTTCGTCTCCAAATACCTCGTTCGTGTTCTTTGTCTTGCCAAAAATTATAAATGAAATTACCATAAATCGAAGGATCTGCAATTCGGTCTGTTGAATTATAAATCTCAAGATTTTTTTCAAAAATACTGTTGTATTCAGGTTGATTCTTTAAAATGCTAAGCGATTTATCGTTCCAATTTTCAACCCAATCTAAGGATTTTTCGCTGTCCACATCTTCAAGCCATTGAAACTTGTCTTCTTGTGCAAAGTTTGTTTGTGCCATAAACGCCAATAAAGTAATAAGTAGAGTTAATTTCTTCATTTGAGTAACCTTTTAATGAATTATATTTTGTGAAATTAATAATTGCCTTTTAAAAAAACATGATATTT
>JABMPI010000561.1 GCA_013203755.1 Bacteroidota bacterium | reverse complement strand
TGCTGCGTGGTAAACTCAGCGACAACCAAATTTAACCACATAGACACCTAGATCACATAGAATTCACATAGAAATGTTTATGCCCAACAACTATTGTGTAGCCCTATGTGTTCCTTTAAAGGATGCCTCACGAAAATCTGCAGCGTATGCTCGCTATTTTTTGTCAATGTGCTCACTTTTGACGAGCCTACAAATGATATTTATAAAGTTCTGTAATGGTTTGGTGATATTCCTTTTCAGTGCGTAGATAATTTTTTAAGGCATCAAAATAAAAGGTCATTTCCATAAAATACTCAATGGTTGAAATATGTCCAAGTTTTAGCGACTTGTCTAAAAGTTGACCACTATTTAATGTGGCAAATAGCGTTTGATATTCCTTTAAAGTAATGCTGAGATTATATTGCTTTTCATACTTCTGTTGAATGCCGAAATAGTATTCGTTCTTATGATCCAGTAAGCTCAAATCGTTAAAAACCAAATTGGCTTGATTGGCTTTTACTTGATTCTTGCTTTCCCAAAGGGGCAGTGTAATGCCAAAATGAATTCCATTGAATCTCTGCCCTAATAGTGCCTGATAATGATAGCCTGTTTCCAATTTAGGTAAAGACATTGCTTTACTCAACTCAACCTTTTTTTGTCCAATAACCTTTTGTTGCTCCAGATACTTTCGAACTGGGTCATTTGCTTCAAATGTTGTTTCCAAGACAACAAGAGTGGGGAGCTCGGGTAATTCTGAATAGTTTGTATCCGTAAACGTTATCAAATTCCCGCCATTCAGTTCGGTCAATTTATTATTCAATTGATTCAGTAAAGAGATGTTTTCCTGAAAACTAGTGTTGATTTCAATGAGCTGCAGTTTGGCCTTGTTTACATCCAGAATATTTCCGTCCCCTTTGTCTAATCTCAATTGAAAATCTGTAAGCCATTTTTCAGTTTTCTCCTTCCTTTTTGTAATTTCCGCATGAAGTTTATTTCGGTAAACCAATTCGATACAAATGAGTTTAGCCTCCAATAATATTTCCTGTTTTGTTGAAATTAATTGAAATTCTACCTGTTCAATCTGCTCATTTGAAAGCTGCTTTTTCTTGTTGTATGCAGTTGGGAAGTCGAAAGATTGCGTTACTGCAAAATCTGTTTGATTACCTGCACCTACCGGAGAACCACTCATGTAGTCATAATCTACTTTTGGGTTAAAGGGCGTTAAACCGGTTTTGAATTCGAGTTTTTTGGCCTCCCAATATTGACTATTTGCCTGAATGGTTTTGTTATTCTCAGCAATGACAGAAAGGACAGAATCTACAGTTGATTGTGCTGATGCATTTACGGCAAAGACCAGTAAAGGCAGAATTATATAGATTGATTTTTTCATTTGGTTTCTGATTTTGAATTAGATAAAAAATACACCACAGGAACTATAAAAATGTTAAGGAGAGTTGATGTCAGTAACCCGCCGAGAATCACTTTTGCCATTGGACTTTGAATTTCATTTCCCGGCAAATCACCTGCAAAAGCAAGGGGAATTAATGCTAATCCTGCGGTGAGTGCGGTCATTAATATCGGACTCAGACGGTCTTTCGAACCTTGAATAACAGTGTCGTATAAATTCAAACCTTCTTCCTTTAAAGTTTTGTAATGGGAGACCAGCAAAATTCCATTTCGAGTTGCTATACCGAAAAGGGTAATAAAACCAATGATTGCAGGGATGCTTAGAATGCCACTGGTAAAATAAATACTAAAAACCCCACCAATTAGCGCCAACGGAAGATTCAATAAGATGATTCCGGAAATCTTTACATTTTTAAACTCCTGAAAAAGCAATAAGAAGATAACCAACAACGATAGCAGCGAGGTTACCATTAAGATTTTGGAAGCCTCCGCTTCTGCTTCAAACTGACCGCCATACTCTATATGATAGCCTTTCGGGAGTACAATATTATTCTTGACAATTCGCTGAATATCTTCAACTACCCCTTTTTGGTCGCGCCCAGCCACATTAGCAGAAACCACTGTTTTGCGTTCCACATTTTCACGATTGATGGTGTTGGGGCCGCTCGTACTAACTATATCTGCCACGTAGTGAAGCGGTATTTTCTTC
>JABMPI010000560.1 GCA_013203755.1 Bacteroidota bacterium | reverse complement strand
GATTTTCTATTGAGATGATGTGCAGAGTATTTAAAATAGGGGAAAGCAGCTATTATTCCTGGTTAAAAAACGGTCTTTCAAAACGCTGGGTAGAGAACGAGGACTTGTTGTTACGCATTAACAATGGCTTTAGATTCCAGACTTTGGGTTTGAGCATCCATAAATAATTTTTGATGGTTTGTGGTATAAATCTGTGAATTTAATATTCAAAGTGCAATATACAATATGTATAAATAGTTGATCTATGCATTTCATGTGTTCTGTGGATAGCCAGATGGTGTGAATAATTTTGAATCAATGATGAAGTTTATTTTTTAACAAATAAAATTGGACCTCAATTTAATTTGTTAAAGTGGGAACTAAACTTACCAAAAAGTCAAAGTATCACCAACAGTAAATGGTCGTGAAATTTCCTGAAATCGATATAGAGTATTTTTATTCAGACTGTCAACTATAATCAAACTATCTTTTATGGGTTTTCTTTCATAAACAAACTTCCACTTGTTGGTATCCCAGAAAAATAATTCATAATCTTTATCCTTTTTTACATATTCGTATCCACTTATTTTATCTATTTGGAATCCCTTATTTGCTTTCATTGATGACCCGGCAATGATTGTTTTAGTTCCATCCCTTTCCAAAATAAATGGTTCCGAAACCGGATAAATTCGGTTGTTGTGATAATATCCAACTAAATACATGATATCAGCTCCCATATTTGGAAACACCGCGGTATTCTGTTTTAATGTACCCATTTGAATTGGCCGCCAGGTTTGATTATTATACACGCATAAATACAGAAAATCTTTCTTTGTAGGGAGTTTAGGTACTTTATATTCTACATCAAAAGTATTTACGTATTCTTCTGTAACATCTTCAGTATTTGATGTTCTAAAAAATGGAGGGATAGTGTTTACGTCTTCGACTTCAGTATGTAATTGATTTGAAGTTATGGCAAAATTTCTTCTAAACACTCTTGCCAACCTTCTCCAACGAAGCTCTTCAAAAGTATTTTGGTGCTCACCCGGCTGTTGCTCACCCGGGCCAAAACTCCAGGATTTTCCTCGTTCATCCAGTACAACACACCAACTATGTCCATTATTATATCGACCATGCAAATCGAAATCAACTGCTACCGGAATACCAAGAGAGCGCATAACAGATGCGCCGTAAACTGTTAAATCGTCGCAATTGCCACTGCCTGATTCTATAATCTCTGGAACAGTCTGAGTGCCAAGCCCTCCCAGATACCAACGATCATCGAAAAAAATGTCCTTTGCCAATTGAGCATTGACTGCTTTGCATGCGTTTAGAATCGATTTGTCTGACAGCGTATCCAGAATATGTGCATATTTTTTATTTAAAATCTCAACCCAGGGGGAAATTGGCTCATCAACCACCCGGTAAGGAAGAATGTATTTGCAAAACTGATCAAAATCGACATTTTCTTTCCAAGGGCTTTTTCTCCAGACCTCAATTATAAAATTGATATGCTTGATTAAGTATTTAGATTTTAAGGATTGGCTATCCGGTAAAACATGTTGGTTTATCTGAGCATCTTTGAAAACAGAATCTTTAGCCTCTCTTGTTGCACGAACAGTAGGATATGCCATTGGGTTAAAAACAACCGGTTCATTTGATTTGTTTTTTAGTTCAGTTCTTATGGAAGAATGAATAGAACTATTGGTAATCAAATATTGGGCGGCTTTCAGTTTTTCTTCATCAATATCAATTTTAGTATAATGATCTAAAACCAGCTCCAGTTCAGTGCGATTCTCATTGGCTTGTTCTAATGCAACATTTAAGGGCGAAGATTTTTGGCTGAATTTGTTTATGCCAAACAATACAACTGCAGTTATTAGAATAACGCCAACTATATACAATCCTTTTCTTTTATTCATTTTGATATACCTTTTGGGGGTTTCCTTGTTGTTGTGCTTTTTCTAAATTTTCTATTAACTCTTTCATTTCTTTTTTTATCTCAAGTATTGCCATCGACTCAACCTTTATTTTTTTCTTTAACAGTTCCTTTGCAATTTCTCTCGCTTTTTTATACTCTCCATTTTCAATATAGAGTTTTGCCAATAAATATTTCGGATAGAAACGACTTGGAACCATCAGTATGGCTTTTATATATGATTTTTCTGCTAAATAGAATTCACCTAGATTTCTATAACTGTCCCCCAAAGTAGTATATACAATTGAATTTGGTAAATACTTCTTTGCTCGTTCAAGTTGTGTTATTGTCATTTTATTTTCTCCGCTTAGTGATAATGCTTTAGCATATTGAATTAGAAATTCGCCATTATTATTTAAATTGGGTAGAGCATTTTCTAGATATTTCAGACTGTGTTTATAAGCACCTAATTTATAAGTAGTATAGCCTAGCTTCCAATTTCTTTGAGCTTTATACGTTCCGGAAATATTGGATATTAACAAAATAGACAATCCCATTAAAATTACTCCAACAATTCTCCTGCCCCAAATATTAATGCTGAAATTATTTTGCTGAAATTTGAAAATTGATTTTTGAAAAGATGCAATAATTGCAATAAAAATTACAAGGTTAAGTTTTATGGGTAAAATTTCGAGTGGATATGAAAAAAGGCTAAAAACTAAGATTGAAATCAAACCTGCCTTAGCTGAAATTAATAGCAATATTTCATTTCTGTTCAAATCATTTTTAAAATTACCAAAAAAGAGAAAATACAAAATAACTAAAACGATTATTAATCCAGCCAGTCCATGTTCTGATGCTATCCTCAGAAACTCATTAAATGCATAGATATTATTATCAGCCAAAGATGCAAAATGCGAGGTTGGATTTGCCTCAAAAAAATCAGCTTGATATTCCATGTAATTGGCTTGGAATCCATTTGTCCCATGGCCAAACAATGGCGTATCTTGTATCATTTTAGAAGTTACGTTCCAGATAAGCAATCGTCCATCGGCTGAATCTTTTTTCATTTGATACAGCCCAATAGAAGCCAAACCAACTATAACTATTAGAAAAATTGAAAACAAAAATTGGAAACCTTTAGATTTAAAGTTTGATTTTCCAATTTGTATTTTCCAATGCCGTTTCTTTTCATTCAGCGGGAGTTTATAAAACTGAAAAAACAGATATAACATAGACACAATTATTGCCAACAATGCTGCTCTCGACTTTGCTGCTATAATCATAAATACAATCGAAATGGTGATCAATAATATTGCGACAAATACTGTAGTTCGTTTATTTGAATGAATTGTTTTTTTGAAAAAATACTTTGGGGTAACATTGTGAACAATGTATGTTGAGGAATATCTTTTTTCAGATTGTGTAAACCAAAGGAAAACGATAGAAAAGGGTAAAGCTGAAGCCAAATATCCTGCATAAGGTCCTGGGTTGTTAAAGCTTCCGGTAACTGGAAATTGACGATGATTGGATGGGAAAATATCTACCAACTGAAAAATTCCGTAAATTGATTGTAAAAAACCGGCAATAATAAATCCAAAAAACAATATCGAAATGATATTTGATTTTGAATTCCGTACAATAATATATAGAATTAATAATCCTGTCAGTTCCCAAAAATATTCTTTATATTGACCAAATTCCTTTTTTAATAAAATTGAATTCGCAATCCCAAAAACGATAAAAGAAAGCAATAAAATATCATTTCGATATTGTTTTTTGGATTTATTCTGCTGAAAAATTAAGTAATAAACACCTACAAAAAGAATAAAACTTATTAATGATAGAAATAGTAAAGACTGTCCGGTTTGGGGTTGTACAAACAATTTAGAAAATCCAAAGGGTAAAGTACAAATAGGAAGGCTTAAAACGATGAAAACCAATTTATTGAAATAAATTTTATTCACCCCTAATAAACTAAATTTATTTATGATACTTTTTTATAAACAGTTACCGTTGCAAGTGTAATCCCATAGCCAACCACAACCTCCTTCTTCTTGACATCCATTTTCTTCACAACGCCTTTCAAAATCGGAACAATAATCAGACTCTGTACTGCAAGTACAATTACCGCTTAAAATTATTAAAGTAATTTCTTCCAATTCTAAAATCACTTGCGAATACTGACTTTCAGTAACACATAACGAGCTTACAATAAAATGAATCTTCGATTCATCCCAGAGAAGATCATTTTTAGCATAAGTAACCCATTCATTTTCAAATTCCTTCCGATTAGAAAATTCCAATGAATCCAATTTGATGGCAAAGTAATCCGTTGTAATATGTCCAACTAATTTTTCTACGTGTTCTATCTCTTTAAGATTGAATCCTGTGTTTACAACAGAATCTAATTTTTCCAACCAAAAATCCCTTTTTTTATCGGCAGAAAAACTTCGAAAAATTGCCTTTTGCAATTCAATATCATACTCTAAAAGTTCGGATAAACCGATTTCTGAGAATTCAATAACTCCAGATTTAACAATTGCATCAATTTCAGGATTGCAGGAAAAATTCAACTCCTCTTCTTTAGTGCAAGAAAATAATACAAAACTCAGAATAATTACAAGAACAATATTTTTCATAGTCCAATTATTTATAAATAGAACTACAAAATAAATAAATTTATTCTATAATAAACTAAATTATATGCTATTTATTTTGATACCTTTTATAAATACTTACATATCCAATTCCTATAATAAAGATATATATATATTTAAAATATCTTTCTAAACTAAAGAAAGTATCTTCTAACGATGCATTATTAATAGAGTCTCTTAATTGTGGTGCTAGAAGTCTTTCTGCTCCAACAACAACGATTAAAGCTAAAATGAGTAGAATAATCCATTTTGAATTTAAAATTACTTTTTCAAAAAGCCATTTTATGGGTTCATGCAGAAAATATAGGGCTACAATCGACGAAACCAAAAGAGCATATGTTACATTATAAAATACTCTGACATTTTTAACATTTGATTCAACATCGCCGTTATAATAATTAGACCACAGAAGTAAAAGTCTATTTGAGCAAAGAATAAGATTGTAAAAAAATATAAAAAGAATAACTCCACTAAATAACAACACAATCTTTTTCAACTGGAAGTTATCCTCGTTGAGGGTTTGCATTTCTTCACCCCAATCCTTTCTGTCGCCAAACCTCATTTGTGCAATAGCAAATGCCTCCTCCTCAGATAAACCATTTTCCTGGAGTTCATCAATAGAATCGAGAATATGACTTTTAAGTTCTTTTTTGTCGGCCGGGGTTACTTCCTTTTGCGAAAAGTTTGATTTCTCCCACTGTTCTAAAGCAGCCTTTAAATCGAACTCGCCTGAGATGTCCATAGGTTATTAAGAATATTTTGCATTAATGCCCAGTCTTCTTTCGATTCTTCCAATGCCACGTTACCCTTGGCTAAAACTTTATAATATTTGCGGGGTCTGTCAAATTCTTTTACGTTCCAATACGATTTAATGTATTTCAGAGCTTCCATCTTTTTCAATACCGGGTAAAGG
>JABMPI010000559.1 GCA_013203755.1 Bacteroidota bacterium | reverse complement strand
TTCGAACCCTCGGTACCGTTTTGCAGTACACACGCTTTCCAGGCGTGCCAGTTAAGCCACTCCTGCACCTCTCCAGTTATTTTTACTGGCCTTACCCAAAAATGAGGGCTGCAAATTAATAAAAAAATGCGAATTAAAAATTATGCTATTCACTAATTTCCCCTCTTAAGCTTTTATTGAGATACATTTTTATTTCATCTACATTCAAGTTCTGTCCGAGAAGAAACATTAACTTTGTAATAGCAGCTTCGGTAGTCATATCTTTTCCCGAAATTACACCTGCATTCAACAACTCTATACTTGTATCGTACTGCCCCATAACTACCCTACCGCCATCACATTGGGTAATATTCAGTATTAAAATTCCTTTTCTAATAGCTCGCTTAATACAATTAATTAACCAACGCGAAGTAGGTACATTGCCTGAACCAAAAGTTTCCAAAATAACTCCTTTTAATCCCGGCATATTTAAAATGGAATTAAATACACGATGACTTACCCCTGGGAAAATTTTTAATATGATTACGTTATCATCGAAATTCGTATTAACTTTTAATATCCCCTTATTTTCAGGGTGATAAATAAATTCATGGCTGTATTTTATATCAACTCCGGCAACTGCTAATTCAGGATAATTTACAGAATGAAATGCACTAAATAATTCGGAATCGCGTTTTACAGTTCTATTTCCCCTGTATAATTTAAAATCAAAATAAATACACACTTCGGGAATTATACTTTTCCCATCCTTTTTTGCAGCTGCAATTTCTACCGATGTTATAAAATTTTCTTTCCCATCGGTTCTTATTGTACCAATAGGCAATTGCGAACCGGTTAAAATTATTGGTTTGTCTAAATTATCAAACATGTAACTTAGTGCAGAAGCTGTATAAGCCATTGTATCTGTTCCATGCAGAATTACAAAACCATCAAAATAGTTGTAATTTTTCTTGATGGTTTGTGCGATCTTTCCCCAGGTTTTAGGATTCATGTTCGATGAATCAATTATCGGGTTCAGAACAATCGTTTTAATATTGAAATTAAACTTATTGAGTTCGGGGACTTCATTTACAATTTGATCGAATTTTACAGGAGCCAAGGTTCCAGTGTCTGCTCTCTGCACCATTCCAATTGTACCACCAGTATAAATAATTAATACAGATGTTTTTTTGTCTTCCAGTTTAGCCATAATTCTTTGAAAAAAAATATAAGCAAGGTATTAAATTCCAAATAGATTTCTTGCATTAAGTGTTGTAATTTCAGCCACTTTTTCTATTGGAATATGATTAATCTCGGCAATCTTTTGGGCTACATACATTAAATAGGAACTTTCGTTTCTACGACCACGCTTGGGAACGGGTGCTAAATAAGGTGAGTCTGTTTCTAAAACCAGATGTTTCAAATCTATTTTTTCTATTACTTCACTTAGGTTACTGTTCTTAAAGGTTAAAACCCCACCAATTCCCAGCAAAAATCCCAAATCGATAATCTTTTGTGCTTCAACTTCATCTCCCGAAAAACAGTGAAATATTCCTTTTAGATTACCATCTTGCTCTTCTTTTACAATTTCGTAAACTTCATCAAAAGAATTTCTTAAATGAATAACAATTGGAAACTGTCTTGATTTGGCCAATTTTATTTGATAACGAAACGCGTCTTCCTGCTCCTTTTTATAGGTTTGATCCCAGTATAAATCTATACCAATTTCCCCAATTCCATAAAATTTGTGTTTGTCTAACCAATACTCCACGGCTTTTAACTCTTCTTTATAATCAGCAGCAACCGAAGTTGGATGCAAACCCATTAACGGATAACAAATATGAGGGTAAGAAATACTTAAATCTATCAGGCGTTTTATAGTTCCTGAATCGATGTTGGGAAGTACAATTTTCTTTACATCGTTATTGTAAGCGTTCTGTACAACCTCGTCGATGTCGGAATTAAAATCCTCAGAATATATATGTGAATGCGTGTCTATTAGCATACAAAAAGTAAATTTCGGTAAATCTATAAAAGTGATTGACTTTGAAAAGTAATCCAACTTTATCAAAAAATTAAATTTTCCGACTAATCAATATAAATAGGTAAATAAAAATCACTACAATCAGCTACAGGCTGCTCCAGTCAACACAAAACGATAAAAAAAAGTTCGATTTTGCTCACTCTAAAAAAAAAGAGAAAGCAAAACCGAACTTTACAATTCGTTAACAACAGGCAATATTCGATACTATACTATTCCTTGAGCTAGCATTGCCTCAGCAACTTTTACAAAACCTCCCAAATTAGCTCCTTTTACATAATCTATTTTGGCTCCGTTTTTTCCATATTCCACGCATGTCTCGTGAATGTCTTTCATAATATTTTTTAAACGGGCATCTACTTCTTCGCGCTGCCAGTTGATTCGCATGCTATTTTGCGACATCTCCAGGCCTGAAACTGCAACACCACCAGCATTTACTGCTTTTCCCGGCGCGTAGTCAATATGTTCAGCCAAATACTCAACCGCTTCGGCAGTGCATCCCATATTTGAAACTTCGGCTAAAAGGTTACAACCATTTTTTACCAAATTTTCAGCATCCTCAAGCCCAACTTCATTTTCTGTAGCACAAGGCATTGCAATATTAACAGGCACTTCCCAAGGGCGTTTATCGGCAACAAATTTTGCCCCAAATTCCTCTGCATACGGTTCTACAATATCGTTGTTTGTGGCGCGTAGTTCCAATAAATAATCTACTTTGCTACCAGTAATTCCTTCGGCATCGTATATATATCCATCGGGTCCGGAAATGGTAACGACTTTTCCTCCCAATTCATTTATTTTCGAAATGGCACCCCAGGCAACATTTCCAAATCCTGAAACGGAAACGGTTTGTCCTTTAATGTCTTTTCCTATTCGATGCAACATGTGCTGGACAAAATAAACGGCTCCAAATCCAGTAGCTTCCGGACGAATTAAACTTCCACCCCAAGCCAAACCTTTACCGGTTAAAACTCCGGTGAATTCATTTTTTAATCTTTTATATTGACCAAACAAATATCCAATTTCCCGACCGCCAACACCAATATCACCGGCAGGCACATCGGTATTCGCCCCAATGTGGCGATACAATTCTGTCATAAACGATTGGCAGAATCTCATAATTTCATTATCCGTTTTTCCTTTGGGGCTAAAGTCGGAACCACCTTTTCCACCGCCCATTGGTAAAGTAGTCAGGCTATTTTTAAATGTTTGCTCGAAACCTAAAAACTTCAGAATACTTAAAGTTACACTGGCATGAAAACGCAATCCGCCTTTGTACGGACCAAGCGCTGAATTAAACTCCACACGATAACCACGATTTATTTGCACTTCACCTCGATCGTCTACCCACGGAACACGAAACATGACAACACGCTCCGGCTCAACCATACGTTCTAAAATTTTTGCTTTTTGGTACCTTGGGTGTTTTTCGTAATAATCCCAAACCGATTCTACAACTTCTTCAACGGCTTGATGAAATTCATTTTCACCCGGAGTTCTTTTCTCCAAATTCGCAATAAACTCATTTATGTCTGCTTTCATACTTTTAAATATGTCGGAAGTCAGAAGACGGAAAACCGAAGCCTGAAAACCGAGATTAATTCTAACTTTAAATTATTACAAGAACTAAATTATTAATAAAATTATGGATCAAAGATATGTAACTTTAAAATTATAAAACAAGAATATTAGCAATATTCAATCAATCACTAAAGTACTG
>JABMPI010000558.1 GCA_013203755.1 Bacteroidota bacterium | reverse complement strand
CCTACGGATTTCGCCTCTTTTTGCATAAATTCCTCCAAATTCTCTCGAATTATCCCGATAGTCCTTCGGAAATTTGTACAAATTTCTGCCAAAAACTGGCTGAAACTGTGTTAATATTTTAAATCGAACTCAGGTTTTTAAATATTTAAACAGCAGTATGCTTTCAATTGCTTGAGTAATTAATTCCTACACGTTTTACATTTGTTCGATATCTTTCTTGAATATTTTAATTATCTGCCAAGAGTGTTGTTAGAGTGGAAAAAGAGAAAAGCTAATCTGTAAATTGGGGATTATAAATCATTTAATTTCTAAAGTATAAACTTTTGATGAAATAGTGTACATTGTTGATTATGGAAAGTTACTATTTTAGAAAATTGGAACTATATAATTTAGGATGAGCAATTATAGTTTTATTTGCTATTGAATTTCCTGTGAAAATTAGGTTGGAAACAAACATAAAAGAAAGAGAGTATCTCAATATAGTTATATTACAATTGAGATTAATTGTTTAAATTAAAGGTCGAACATTAGTAATAATCGAAAAAGTTCTCCAATATTATTGAAGTAGTTGGAAGGTTTTAAAGTTAATATGTACATTTTTTATAATAAAAATAAAGGTGAATCTTAACATTGTATGTTTAGGAATTGTATTGTTTCTATTTTGTAGCTGTAATAGAAAGCAAAAAATAGTTGATCTTGAAAGTAATTTAAATGTGCTTAAAGAGATTTCTCTATCTAAAATTCCTTCTGAAAGTATTGAATCTGTACAAACTGAAACAAGCAATTATATAATCCAACAATTAGACAACACCAAAGGTCTTTCGAACAGTTCAGTAAACGCTATTTTTCAGGATTCTGAAAATTTACTTTGGATTGGAACTTGGGATGGATTAAATAGATATGATGGAAATATTTTTACGATATTTAGACCTGAAGCAGATAATAAAAATGGCATTAGCAATCATGTAATACTTAAAATTGAAGAAGATAATACGGGTGCCTTATGGGTTTTAACCATGCACGGAATTAACAGATACAATAAAAAAACAAATAAATTCCAGCAATTTTTCTTTTCCAGAGAAAATATACCTCCGCTTACCGAATCTGAATTTAATATGACCGTTGACACAGCAAACCAAGTGTTTTGTGCGGTTAAAGACTGGGGGATTGGGTATTTTAATGATGGTGAATTTCAATTGCTGGAATCAGGTGACTTACCAAAAGCGGCTGTTAAAAAAATGCAGTTCACTTTAGCAGGTGATCTTTTAATTTTATTCGAAAATAAAATATTGTATTCTCTGCATTTTGCTGATGATGGCAGTGGGGGAAAGACAATCTCAGATTATAAACTGATTTCAGAAAATGTTCGTGATTTCGGCACTTTCTCAAATAGTAAAACTTGTGTTATCTCTGTCTCAGGCGATGTTAAAATACTGTCCTCTTTAAACCACAAAAGCCAAACACTTTATGAAAAAGATATCAATTCTTTTGTCGGATATACATCTGAAGGTTTAGTTCTTTCAAACAAATCGGAATATTTTATTTTAGATAGTTTAGGTGCCAGAGTAAATAGTTCGTGGCTAAAATATTTAGAAAATCAAAAGATAACTACCTTAATAGAAGGAAGTGAAAATGTGATTTGGACGGGTACCGATGGTGATGGATTATTTGAAATGTATCCGATTCAGAAATCGTTTAATCCGGTTACAAAAGCTCAAATACCAGAGTTAAATGGCGGCATTGTACGAACTTTTTATGAAATAGATGAGAAATCTTTTTTGGTTGGTACCAAAGGAAAAGGATTGTTTCAGTTTTCTTCTAAGTTTTATCTGAATTCGCAAGAATCTTTGCAATACAAAAACTTTAATGAAAGTAACAGTAAACTAAATAATTCTGTTTTTTCCCTTTTAAAAGGGCAAGACAACCTTGTTTTTATTGGTACAGATGGCGAAGGAATCTCAGTTTTTGATATAAATACTTCAACGCTCATTAATTGGCCCGACATAATCGGAAGCAACCAGTGTGATTATTTTAAATCGGTGTATACAATATACCAAGACAATAATGGTTATATATGGCTCGGTTCCAATGGTTACGGAATGATTAGGTTAAAGCTGGAACGTTTGGGAAAAAAGCTTAAAATAAATGAATTTAAAAAATATATTGCCAATTCAAGGGTACAAGGAAGCCTTAGCAGTAATATAATTTTTTCAATTGTTCCATACAATAATAATAAACTGTGGATTGGAACACGGCTGGGAGGTTTAAATCTTTTTGATAAAGAAACGGATTTATTTAAATCGTATAAAAGAATTAAAGACGATCCTAAAAGCCTGTCGAATAATGATGTTTTGTGCCTTTATGCAGATGAAAACAATAAACTGTGGATTGGAACAAGTTTCGGATTAAATTTATTGGAAAGTTACAAAAGTGATGGAGAACCGATTTTTAAAAATTATACAGTTAAAGATGGGCTACCTAACAATACAATTCATGGAATTGCTTCCGACAAACAATCTAATTTATGGATAAGTACAAATTTCGGATTGTCCAATTTTATTGTAAACGAATCGAGGTTTATAAATTATACTAAAAGTGAAGGGTTGCAAAATAATGAATTTGCAGATGGCGCCTTTTACCAACCCGATTCCTCGGATTATATATTTATGGGAGGAATAAAGGGATTTAATTATTTTCTACCTTCCGAAATTAAAGAATCTACCATAGTTCCAAATATATTTATTGAGAAGATAAGTGGGCAAAATAAGGACGAACCATATCTTCAGAGTTTAGTTATTTCGCCAAATTCTAAAACATCCCCTTTTATCGAATTAGAATATAATCAAAATTTCTTTGACGTAGAATTATCAGCTCTTACTTTTATAAATAGCGAAAAATGCCAATACGCATATCAACTTGAAAACTTTAATGACGATTGGACAAATATTAAT
>JABMPI010000557.1 GCA_013203755.1 Bacteroidota bacterium | reverse complement strand
TATTAAGTAGTAAGACATCGCAAGACAAAGTTACAGGTTTCGGGTTGCAAGTTAGGAAAAGAAGTTGGCAGTCTCAGTCGCAGTATGTTTCCATGCCAATTGTCTTTAGCACATTTAGTTTTTAATATAAGTATGAGAAACAGTATAATGTCGCATTTGTCTTTTTACCCCTAAATCCCCTAAAGGGGACTTTTCGCTGCATACAACCAGTATTGTTTACAAGTAGCGATTGCTCCGCCAGTTGGCGGATTGGGGGTGAGGAATACGACAATAAAACATTCCAATAAGGTAAATAAGCTCACAATCATTTTAACGAATTACTTCGTAAGAAGCAAATACCTGAATAATTATCATTAAGTCGGCCCCGGCATGAATAAGCATCGGGGCAATTAAACTTCGGGTGTAATACATGGCAAAACTGCAAATCATTCCAAGCAAAAATACAATCCCGGCAAAAATTAAAACATCGGGAGCATAATTAACAGTAAGATGGGGGGCTGCAAAACAAATGGATGTGATTACAATGGCCCAAACAGGTTTCATATACCGGATTAATGTTTTCAGGAAAATTCCCCTGAAGATTAACTCTTCCATAAACCCATTCGCAAATACAAAAATTAGTATCCAAACATAATTGTTTCTTAAAAACCCGGGATCAAACGGTTGCTGCGGATTTTTAATTGCCAAATAACCAAATACGATAAACAAAAGGATTCCGGTTATTAACCCGGGAATTAAACGTCCTTTTGTTAAATAGATGTTTTTTAATTTGTAACCTCCCCATTTAAAAAACAGGATTAGAACTAAACTTATTATAACAGCATCGCTAAGTTTAATGAGAGCAAATCCTTTTGAAGTCTCCTGATCCAGATTCCAGAATGACGAAGTAAAAAAGGAAACAACTAAAAAGGCAAAATTCAAAGCCATAAATGCGAAAGCAAGGTTTTTGGCGTTGGTAAAACCGCGCTTTTGAAACAATTTCCATGAAATAAAAAAACAAACGATAAACAGTATTCTAATAACCAGCTTTTCGATATTAGCTATCGGTAAAAATAAAGTCATGGTTACTAACAACATAATAATCAGGGTTGCAAAAAATGCAAACGTTTTTGATGTAATTATTTTATCCATGATAAAAATTTATTAGTATTTTGGTTTTAAAACCTGATTTTTCAACTGCTGTTTATTTGCAAATGGTTATACCATTTTGGCGTGTAATTGTTTCACTTTTAGAAACTGATTTAAAATAGCAAAGAGCAGAGGGTGGAAAGCCTGGAGCAAATTAAAGAAAGTTGCAGGTTACAGGTTACAAAATGCAAAGAGCAGAAAGCGAAGTGCACAGGCAGAAGGCCGAAGTTGCGGGTTCCTTGATTTTGGTTCTGAGTAAAGTATCACCTCTACCGTTTCACGGTACTCCCCATGCGGAGAATTTAGAAAAAATTAAGGGAGCGGAGTGCAAAAGATAAAGACAGAAAGCAGAAGTTGCCGGGTGTGGTGCGGAGGTAAAAATTGCCGGCTTCTAATTGCTATTCCGAAGACTCTGTATTATAGATTACAGGCATTTTCACTTTCCATTGGTTCCATGTTTGGTTATCCATAATCAGATCGGTCATAAAGTAGGCTACGTTTATTCTACTGGTTTTTCCTGCATTAAAAATGGCGCTTCTGGTGGGCGAAGGATGTATTTCGTACAGGCTTATATTTTTTTCGTCAATCAAACCGTCGGGACGAACCACTGCCCATTCCACCATTGGGTTGTTCTTTAGGTTAGTTCTCAGATAATCCATTTTAAAAATCAACAAACATTAGTAATTCCAAATTAGTAGCACATCCACACCGATGCAAACCTATAATATAAAACATCCATTTACAAAAATCACGGTTTTGTATTTGGGTAAAACAATATCCGGTTTTCCGGGGAGGATTTTTACATTCAACCGGAAACAATAACCGTTGGCGAACAAAAATTTCCGCACCAATATTTCAGATTTGGTGTTTTTCCCTAAGATGCGGTTCCTATTGTAGCTGCGGGTTTGTTTGTTGTGAACGTCGGCCATAGGATTGTTGTATTGCTTACATCACTTTTTTCATACCCGGTATTTGTTTAATCAGCAATGCCAGCAAAAAACATACAAGCAGGGCTACGGGTGCCAGCACCACAAATTTTAAAAGCTGATTGATTTGCCAACCAACAAAAAGTGCACTTATACCAACTATTACCGGAGGATGAAAAACATAAACACCGTAAGCACTGTCGGAAAGCTGCCGGGCTATAACGCCCTGTGTGTTAAAATATTTTTTCGCCAAACCAAACAGCCCTATAATCATGGCAAAGCCAACCAGTTGTTCCCAAATGGCCCACGAAAAACTCTGCCAGGTGCCTCGTCCCACAAAACTCTCGATGCCGTTTTCTTTACCTCCAATATAGAGCATTACAGGGAGTACAATTAAAATCATACCCTGGGCAAAAATAAACCACCGCTTGCCGGTTTTAAAACTAATGGCTTCGAACCAGTTGTTCTGCCAGGCAATAACACCAATAATCAACATGAAAATATACTGAACAAAAAACGGGAATTGGAAATTGGTAAAAGGCATACTCCATCCAACCGGAAGCCAGATGCGGATGATGTACTGAATCAGTCCGGTAATAAGAGCGGCTAATACAATAACTTTTGTACCCGGAAAGTTAATCCTGATTTTCCATTTCAGGTTTCTGAAAAGCAGATAGAGCAGTGCAAAAATCAACAGGGTTTCAACAAACCACATGGGTCCGAATCCCCAGGCTCGCGGATTTGTAAGAAAACCGGTGAAGGTTACATCATCGTGTTTTATAAAATAATAATGTATGAAATTAGTTAAAGGATTAAGGATAAAGTAAAAGAAAACCAGGGGGATGCCCAACCTGATAAGGCGGTCTTTTAAGAATTTACCTGTAGTTTTCCTTTTTAATGAGGCTGCAGTAAAATAAGCTGAAATAAAGAAAAACATTCCCATAAAAAAGGCCTGGTTGGTAATGTTAAACATGGCCTGAAAAATGACTGTCGGAAACCCGGCTTCCGATTCGTTATAGTACCAGTCGCCGGGAGCTCCGTAGGTGATATTCAGGTGAAGCAAAACGACCAAACTAATGAGAAAAATGCGAAGGTTGTCGATGTAAAGTAACCTTGATTTTGCCATAGAAGCAGTTGTTCTCTTCAAATTTACGAATTTTTTTACCAAATATTACTTGTGGATTCATGAAGTATAAAAGCTGGAGGACGTGACTTAATCGTCAACCGGCTATGAGTCACATGTGAATTTTTAATTAGATAATTTTTCCAGTAAATGTTTACTTGTTGTTTTAAACGGCATTGGTTTTAATTGGCATTCCCCAGCTGGTGCGCGATTGTATCGCGTTCCTTTTTAGTTTTTAATTAAGCACCACACGATTTAATCGCGCACCAGCGAGGGCAGCCTTTATGTCCGTGCCAGAAACAGCCATTCACAAAAATTACGGATTTGTATTTGGCAAGTACAATGTCGGGGTTTCCGGGGAGGGTTTTTACATTTAAGCGGTAACGGAATCCGTTGGCAAACAAAAACTTCCGCACCAGCAATTCGGGCTTGGTATTTTTCCCTAAGATGCGGTTCCTATTGTAGCTGCGGGTTTGTTTGTTGTGGACGTCGGCCATCGGGTTGCAGGTTACAGGTTACAGCGTACAAGTTAAGAAGTTGGCAGTCGCAGGTTACAGGAAGAAGGAGAGGAAAGTCGCAGTGATCAGTAGGCAGAAAGTCCGAGTTTTCAGTCGCAGTTAGGGAAAAGCTTGCAGTGTAAAGCTTGCAGCTCAAGGCTCATAGCTCATTATTATGCTTTAATATCGTAAACCAGCAAAACACTTCCGTGGCGGATATACAACAAACCATTATAAATTGCAGGGTGCGCCCAGTGGGGGCCTTCGCCTTCGTTTACCTTCAAAGTACTTATTATTTTTAAGCTATCTGCATGGGGTTTTACCAGTGCCACATTTCCACTTTTTTCTTCGTAGAGGTACAACATCCCGTCGGCCGAAATAATCGATCCTTTGGTAAACCATTCTTCCTCCCAGTTAGTTTCACCGGTTTCCCAGTTTACCGAAGCCCAATTGCCCCGGGTATTATCGAGCATGGTTGAGCCATAAATTGCGCCATCGAATAAAACCAAACCACCATGATGCGTATCGAGTACGTCGTTTTTCCATTTTAGTGTAATCGATTTCCCGTCTTCGGCAATACTAAAAAGTAGGGCAGGTTGCTCGTTGCCATAGGTAATAAAAATGTCGCCCTTGTAAAAAAGCGGTGTATTTGCTGCTTCGCCTTTCCCCTTTTTAGTGTGGTACTGAATGGTGTTGTAGATCCAAAGCACGTCGCCATTGTTTGCATCAATTCCAATAAGGTCGTTTGAAGTTTGAATAAGTGCTATTTCTTTTCCCTTCCATTCAATCAACGACGATGATGCATAGGATTTCTCACCTCCCGTACTTTTGCTTTTCCAGAGTAATTCGCCCGTTTTTTTATGATAGGCAACTACTGTTGTTTTTTCTCCACCTGTTACATATAAAGCTGCATTGTCTGTTAACAAAACCGATTCAACAATTCCCCAGTGTTTAAATTTCCCGTCAAAATCGATGTGCGGTTGTTGTTTCCAAATTAGATTTCCGTTTTTTGCATTCATACAAACCAGGTCACCGCTTCCGCCAATGAGGTAAATCCGGTTATTTTCAATGGTTGGTGTTCCGCGCGATTCCGGATAGGTTCTTTGCCAGGCAAGGCTGTATTCCTTTTCCCAAATTAGCTTTCCATTGGTATCGAAGGCAGAGATAACATCCAGAGAATCGTATTTAAGTCCGGTTATATAAATTACATTTTTATATACTACGGGCTGTGATAGTCCTTTCCCAATATCCTCAATTTTAAATTGTAAGGCAGGTCCGTTAGCCGGCCATTCTTTTAGCAAATGCTTTTCAGGATAAATGCCATCGCGGGCAGGCCCCCTCCATTGCGAAATTTTATCGCATGAACAGAATGTAATGACCAGGGCTGAGAATAAAAAAATATAAATCCGTTTCATATGATTATTATTGTTTGTTTTTTAAGGTATCATATGGAACTCGATTATAATCATTCTCCTGTGTGTAAGAAATTTTACATGCTCGTGTCATCCGTTTAAATTATTAAGCTTTCGATTATAACGCATGGAACTCTCGATGAAATTTAATCATGCTTGTTTGTGAAATATCGCAGATAAAATTTCATGTTCGTTTCATTGCATCGTTTTAGCTGATTGCTCTATAAAGAAAACTAAAAAAACTGATAATTGTAGTTTAAAGGCTAACTGAAGAATTGAGGGAGGGAGAGAAAAGTTGCAGTTTGTAGGGAAGTAGGGAGAAAGTCGCAGTGGGCAGTCACAGTCACAGTAGGTAGAAGGGAGAAAGTCGCAGTTTTCAGTCTCAGCAGTTTGTTAATTTTAGCTATTTGTTTTTTTCTACTTGTGGCTCAGTCGGAATTGTAGTTAGACACAAGTAGTAAGGCGTATGAATCAGAAAGGAATTATTGGCCAATTGTTATTTTGGAAACACCATTTGCAAACGACCGGTAACCATTGTTTCTCAATTCTCCCAGCCACTTATTTTTATCTTCGTTGGCTAAAAAACTTGCTTTAAATGAATTCTCTGCCAGCGTTAGAATTTCAGCTTCAGACCACTTAAAGGTTTCGGCTACCGCCCTGTAGTTTTCGTTTAAATAACCTCCAAAATAAGCAGGATCGTCTGAGTTAATGGTGGCAAGAATGTTATGGTCGAGTAAGATTTGCAAGGGAAGGTCTTTCATTTCTTTTACCACTTTCAATTTCAAATTGGAGAGCGGACAAACCGTTAGCGGGATTTGTTTTTCGACCAGCTCTTTTAACAGCAGCTTGTCGTCGACCGACCGAACGCCGTGGTCGATGCGGGAGACTTTTAATAAACGAAGTGAGTCGCTGACATTTTGTGCGGGGCCTTCTTCTCCGGCATGGGCCACTCTTAAAAAACCTTCTTCGCCCACCATTTGAAACACCTTTTTAAACTTGGCAGGTGGGTGTCCCAGTTCCGATGAATCGAGACCAAAACCCGTAATTAGTTCCCGAAATTCCAAGGCTTCTTTAAACATTTTTATGGCATCTTCTTCGCTAAGATGGCGCAGGAAATTGGGGATTAGACGGCTTGTTATTCCCCATTTTTTAAATCCGTCAATCAATGCTTTATTAATTCCGGTAATCAGGGTTTTAAAACTTACCCCACGTTGCGTATGGGTTTGTGGATCGAAAAATATTTCGGTATGTACGATATTTTCCGATTGGCATTTCTGCAAATAAGCAAAAGTGAGGTCGTAAAAATCCTGTTCGTGTAATAGTACGTCGGCTCCTTCGTAGTATATATCCAGAAACTCCTGAAGGTTATTAAAATTGTAGGCGTTTTTTAGCTCTTCAGCCGACTTGTGTTTGATTTGAATGTTGTTTCGTTGGGCAATCTCAAAGAGTAATTCCGGTTCAAAAGTACCCTCTATGTGTACATGAAGTTCAGCCTTTGGAATATTATGAATAAAATTGTTTAATGTGTCTGTTATCATCTGATAAAAAATTTGCTAAAAATACAGAATTGCAGAAGCAATAAGTTAATCTGATATCCGCTGAGTTAAAGTTATTATTATAAATTAACACGAAGTATACACAGAAGTTCACGAAGGTAAAAGTTGACCTGCTTTTTCGGGCAAAACATTCCGAAGTAGTATTTAGGGCCGGAAGTTTTTCCCTTTTATGCAGCTCCTATTGTAGCTGCGGGTTGTTTTGTTGTGTACATCCATATTAGTAGTAAGTAAAAAGTAGTAAGACATCGCAAGACAAAGTTACAGGTTTCGG
>JABMPI010000556.1 GCA_013203755.1 Bacteroidota bacterium | reverse complement strand
TGTTACATTTGAATGGACAGTAAGTTAAGGTATAATAATCAATAAAATTATATCTTAGAATTATGAAACAAGAGAGAAGAAGATTTACCAGAGAGTTTAAATTAAATGCGGTGGAATTAAGTTATTTAAAGTCGAATATTGTAGAGTTAGCAAATGAATTAGGTATTCGACCAGAACTGCTGTATCGCTGGAGGGCTGAATTTGCCAGTTACCGAGGAAAAAGCTTTCCAGGCAATGGAAAACCAAAGATGACGGAAGAGGAATCAGAACTTGCGCGAATGAAGAAGGAGTTGAGCGAAATGCGCATGGAAAGGGATATCTTAAAAAAGGCGGTCAGCATCTTTTCCAAGAGCGATGGGAGATTTACCAGTTTATAGCTGGCAGTAACTTAAGGTTTACCATTGAAATGATGTGCAAAGTATTGGGAGTTAGCAGGAGTGGTTATTATGCATGGATAAAAAGGAAGCCTTCACAAAGGGCAATTGAGAATCAGCAATTAATGGAGCAGATACGAGAGATACATAAGAAATGTAAAGAGACTTACGGCAGTCCATGGATTACAGAAGAACTAAAGATTAATTATGTTCACGTGTCACGGCTCCGCGTTGCCCGGTTTGAACAAGTTGTGGAATAAAAAAAAATGCACTTCATTACCGAAACTTGAGGCAGCCAGAAAAAGCATTGGAACATTACCTTTAAACTGAAAAGTTAGATGAGGAGGATTAAAATATTCAACAAATATTGGGCATTGTTATCTGGAGTTGGAGAAGTTTTAAAACATTTGTTAATAAGCGGAATTAAAAAAGACGATGTTCCGATAATGCTTGACCAGTTGCGATATTTTGTGCAAGAGTAATTCGTCTTCTCAAATTTAGTATTACTTTTAAGGGCTGTATTATACTAAATTTTATGAAAAAGATATTACTGACTGGTATTATATTAGCCTTTTCAGGAGCAATATTCTACTTTATTCAGAAGGTTGGAAATCCAAAAAAATCAGAGAGTTTAAAAATTACTTATCCATTTAATAATTCTGTTTTTCCGGGAGATATTGTAGCTCCAACTTTTGTTTGGCAAGAGAATAATAACAAAATAAATACGTGGCAAATTTCGGCATCAATCTCCGATTCGGTAATATTGGAAAGCTTTGAATTATCGAAATGTAACTGGCGTCCCTCTTCGAAAGAGTGGAGCCTGATACTTGATAAATGGGCAGGTAACGATATCACCTTCCAGGTGAAAGGAATTAACGAGCAGGTTATATCTCAGGCAAACATAAAGATTCACATTTCGAATGATAAAGTTGAGGCTCCTATATTTTTTCGTGCTGTACCATTACCATTTAAGTTTGCACGCGAAAATTTGAAAAAAGTGCGGTGGTATTTGGGAGACATCAGTAACGAAACTAAGCCCCACTGTGTACTCGACAATATTCCTGTTTGTGCAAATTGCCACTCTTTTACCCCCGAAGGAAAAACGATTGCTATGGACGTAGATGCCCGCGATGACAAAGGTGCTTATGCCATTTCAGCAATGCAAAAAAGTATTTTGTTTGCCGAAGACAGCATTATTCACTGGAGTGATCAACAGCAGGGTAAATTTACTTATGGCCTTTTGTCGCGAATTTCGCCCAACGGACGTTATGTGGTTAGCACTTTGAAAGATTGTGAGATTTTTATCGATCGCAATGATATGGAGTTTTCCCAGCTTTTCTTTCCATTTAAAGGAATTCTGGTAGTTTACGACAGGCAGGAAGAACGCTATTTTGAATTGCAGGGAGCCAATGATACAACGTTGGTACAAAGCAATCCAATTTGGTCTCCCGATGGTGAATTTATCTACTATACCAGAGCCGTTGCAAAACATTTCGGAGAGAGTGGAATAATGAATGGCTCGGTACCAAAGCCGGAAGATGCAAAAGTGTACAAAAAATTCGAGAGACATTATATGGAGCGCGACACTCTTATAAAGTTTGGTATTTACAAAGTACCGTTTAATGGAGGGAAAGGTGGTGTTGCTATCCCGGTAGCCGGTGCTTCTAATAATGGCTATAGCAACTATTTTCCGAAAATTTCGCCAGATGGAAAATGGCTGGTTTTTTGTCGCGCCGAAAGTTTTATGCTATTGCAAAAAGACAGCAAACTGTTTATTACATCAACCAATGGTGGTGAAGCCCGGCAAATGACGTGTAATTCGGATAACATGAATTCGTGGCACACCTGGTCTCCCAATAGTAAATGGCTGGTTTTTGCAACAAAAGCATTTGGTCCTTATACCCAGTTATTTTTAACTCATATTAACGACGATGGCACTGATTCGTCACCAGTATATCTCGAAAAATTCTCTTTTGATAAATATGCAAACAATATTCCCGAGTTTGTAAATATAAAGTATGATAAAGAGATAAAAATTAATCCAACTTTTTTATCTGAAAATGATTTTATAATTAGAAATGGTGAAATAAAATTGGCTAACGGTAATATTAACGGAGCCTTTGAAGATTTTAGCAAGGCTATAAAATTATTTCCACACCTGTCGGAGCCATACTTCCTGAGGGGGAGGATCTATTTTGAAAAAGGGGAATACGGTAAAGCAATTGAAGATTTTAATGCTGCCATTGGCATAGATAAATTTTCTACTTATTATACATCTAGAGGAATTGCCTATTTGAAGTTAGACTGGAATGACAAGGGAATTGAAGAGCTGACCACAGCTTCGAGACTTGATCCAACAAGTTTTACACCATGGGTTTATTTGGGAGTTACTTATACAAAAGAAGAAAAATATGCTGAGGCAATTGTTAGTCTGAAAAAAGCGGTTAGCCTGTATGAAGAAGATGCGTACACATATTATTACCTGGGTTATGCACACTATTCGATGGATGATTGGAACAAGGCGAATGAAGCTTTAACAAAGGCAATAAAACTTAATCCAAAGGAATCTATTAAACCTCTTGTTTACGAGTTGCGTGGGAGAACATTGTTATATCTTGGTGATTATGCTGGTGCAATTAACGATTCGAAAGCGACCATCCAATTATCTCCCAACGATCCGGATCCCTGGTTAGTAAAAGGAAAAGCCGAGTTAAAAATTGGACTACGCGATGAGGCAATGAAAAGTCTTTCCAAGGCTAAGAAATTAGGCTCTGCCGAAGCTGAATATTACATGAGAGAAGTATTGTAGTAATATATTCGGTAATTCCGTCACCTGTTGATTTTCCGTCACCGGGTGAATATTAAAGAGTTGCTGTGCATATTAGTCTACAAACACTTTTTGGTCACCAATTCTATATCGAATATTAAGCACAAATCCGTTTCAACGTTTCCTGCAGAAACATCACCAAAACGAATACCAATTTCTTGTGCATTACTAAACGAATATGATGCAACAATTACCGCAACAACCAACAAAAGTCTTTTCATAAATTTAAATTTTTGTTTGAAATAATAAACTAAATAATAACTTGTTTTTTGTACAAAAACATAGTACGAACAAAGGTAGTGAAATATACTTTATGGATATGCAACAAAAACTTGGACGATTGGTTAAGCTATGCTGCTATTTTTTTATTTTTTGTTTAAAATTTAAAATCTTCAATTGTTTTATACACCAAAGCTGAATGTCTTTTTTTCTTCCCAACCTTCAATTGAGCAATTTTCCTTTTTATTTATTTAGTTGTTCAAATACTTTAATTAAGACCAAAACAGTAATACGTTTTTAGTACTATCACATAAACTTTAAATAAATTATGAAAGGTGCTATGCAACCCCTTCTTTCATAACATTACTTTTTGTGTAACGCTATTTTATAACGAGACAGTTTCATAAAGGAAAAGAGACTCCCCTGTTTAGGAAAGTCTCTTTTCAGTTTTGTATATGTCGAGCATTTAAATCACCCTCTTTTTGTATTTTATTTACTGGTTTCTGGAGTCAGTTTTTTACTCGAAATATAAGCTCCGGTAATAACCACAGCAACTATAGCAATTGCAATGTAAACTCCATTTGGAATTGGTGGAGGATCGCCTTGCCCGTAGGAGTGAAGTCCGGATAAGTAGTAATTAACTCCAAAGAAGGTCATTATTACCGAACTGAGGCTAACCAGTGCTGCAGTACTTAAGGCAAACTGACCTCTAAACCCTTCAATTTTACGCATGTGCAAAGCAAAAGTATAAACCAGAACAGTAATTAAACTCCATGTCTCTTTTGGATCCCAGCCCCAGTAACGTCCCCAGGATTCGTTGGCCCAAACAGCCCCAAGAAACGAGCCGATAGTCATCATTATTAATCCGATAATGAGTGTTACTTCAATAATAAAGCTCATCTCTTTTATCGTGAAACTCAATCTTTTTTCATTCTTTTTGTTTCTGAAAATCATAAGATTAAGGTTCAGAAATCCCATTAACGCACCCAAAGCCAGAAAACCATAACTTGCTGTAATAATTGCAACATGTACAATTAACCAGTATGATTTTAATACCGGAACAAGATTAGTAATTTCAGGATTCATCCAATTCATTCCTGCCACAAACAGAACCAATGCAGCAAGAACGGTAGTTGCAGCCAAAGTTATGGGCGATTTTTTCATAAAAATTAACCCGGATAGCAGTGTTGCCCAGCCTACATAAATCATCGATTCGTAGCCATTACTCCACGGCGCGTGACCAGCAATGTACCAACGAATTGCCAGACCACCCGTGTGGCCTATAAATAGTAAAAGAATGATTATGGCAATAATATTTATGGGTAGGTTTAGGCTTTTGGCAGGATTGAAAATCTTCATAAAATGAAGAATTAATAAAACCATACCAGCAAGAATGTAATACTTGGCCAGTTTGCTAAAAATGTTCCATTTGTTATACAGAACTTCCAGTTTAACTTTGCTTTCTGATGGAATTACCTTTTCACCATATTTTTTTTGATAAGTTTTTATTTGTTTTAAATAGGCACTGGCCACTCTGTAATTTCCAGATTGCTGGGCTTCGTACAGAGCAGAGAAATATTTTGGGAATATTTCTTTGATAAATGTAGCATCTTCTCCGCTAACAAATTGTGGAGCTTCTTTTGCCGTAACCCATTTGTGATTGGCATCTCCTGGAACAGGAAATACCTTCAAAAAATCACCTTGAAAAACCTGCATTAAAACATTGATTCGTTCATCAACATTCATAATCTCCTTGTCTAATTTATTCCGGTTTACGGGTTTTTTTCGGTACGATTCGTTAACCATATTTTGTAAAAGATAGCCGCCTTGCCCCTGGCTCTTTACCAGGTCGTTGTACGACGCAAACTTTCTTTTTAATTTTAGTGTTTTTTGAAGTTCGGTATGAGAAACCTTCAGAATTGGAATAGAATACCATTTGTCTGGGTAGGACGACATGTCGAGAATAACATGCGCCGGGGTCATGCCTTCGAAGCTGTTTTTCCGGGTTAGCTTGCGAAGTATTTCCGAAGCTACGGAGTTTATTGGCTTAATCCTACCTTGATTGTCCTGGGTCAGGAGTTCGCTAAATTCGTTAATCTGTGCCTCTTCAACAACAAGAGGTTTCCAGTTGGTCGAAGTTCCTTGTGCATTTGCAAGTGAACAAAACCCTGAAAACGCAAGAAGTAACAAAACTGTTTTTACCGGTTTTCTGTTTAGCTTCATTTTGGCTAATTTTTGTAGCGTAAGTTTAAAATGGCTGTTCCCATTTAGAAGAGTAAGAACCATTCCAATTACCATTAATAAATAACCAAAGTAGGTTACCGATGTTCCTGCCGTGTCGCTATTTACAGATAAAATTGTTCCTTTTTCATCGGGAGTAAATCCGGATTGAAAGAAACGAAAACCACCGTACTTCAATATGTTATTCATAAAAATCCGAAATGGCATCTCTAATTCTTTAGAAGGGTCGATCAAGGTAACTTCGCTGGCAAAAGAAGACGGACTATTAGAACCGGGGTACCTTTCCATTTGAAAATCGCGTAATTGAATAGAGAAGGGTAGAGGAATAATACTCGAACCATAAGCCATTTTTATACGAACCCCATCTTTTTCGAAAATGGTTGGTGTCCCAACATAGCCTTTCATTCCTTTAATAATTAGCTCTTTTTCATAATTGTCAATGGTTAGGTTTACCAGAACAGCATCGCTGGCAGAACCTTGCGATTTACTGTCTCTGCTCATTACAACATTTCCCTTGGCAACCGCTTTTTCTATCATAAAATTTTGCATGCCAATTTGATACATGGTATTGGGATAAATCTGATGTTGTAAATTTGGTGCTAATTTGGTAGCCGAAATTCCTCCACTGTTCTTTTTAACTATTGTATCGCCGGCAATTACTTTTATTTCGCTCCCCTCTATAGAAAAATTTACTGTAGATGGTACGTTTGCTGTACCATAAGAATAAGTGGTTTTGCCCAATTCTTTTTGAATTCCTTTATGAAGAATAAAATCCATTCTTCCCAATTGTGGGTCGGAGCTTATTAAGCTTAATGCCGGAAAACCATTTGGGTCTTCAATTAGTGTTTCGTTTACCTGATTATAAAAATCAATTAGTTTAATTTTTACAGTGTGCCCATTAATATCAAAAGACTTTGAATATTTGTTATTTGTATTTTGCGAAAAGACAACCTCGTTTTCAAATTTTGTGGTAGCAGAAGCATTTGAGGCTTCCAGTTGCAAGAAGGTTGCTTCGGATGTTATCTCATTTTTTGTTTCACCTTCAGATAAAATAAGAGTGCCTTCGTAGCCAAAATAACGAGTAATACCACCACCAATTAGAATTACTATAAAAGCAATATGAAATAAAAGTATACTCCATTTCTTCTTAGTAACAAGTTTGTATTTAAACATGCTACCTACAAGGTTTACCGTAAGTAACAGATATAAAATTTCCAACCAACGTGAGTTGTATATTAAAATTTTTGCGGTAATTGCGCCATAGTCGTTTTCAATAAAAGTGGCATATGCAATTGCTATTGCAAAAAACATTAAAAGTATGCCGGTAAGCAGCATCGATGATAAAAATGAAATTGCTTTCTTCATTCGGATATATTTTAATTTACTTTTTTAGTCTCAAACTACACGTTAATTATAAAAGTTGCATATCTAAAACATTCTACAAGAAAGTCATTCCGTAAAAAATTTCAAAATTTCAAACAGAATCTTTAAAAAATATAATGTGAAATTTCCGTTGGTTCTTTCTTTTGAATAATTAAATATGAAAGTATTGTATAAATGCGTAATTAGATTTGTGTTTTGAAGAACGATTACGCAATTGATATTCAAAAAAAAGCCTTTGCTGTTTTTAAGCAAAGGCTTTTTTTAATGATATTCTCTAATGAGATTATTTCTTTGTTGGGTTGCCATGTGCAATTTTAGCTGAATATTCAGCAAAATCAAATCCTTTATAATTCGGACTTTCCTCGTTATGGCATGTTTTACATACTTTTTCGTCAGGAATAATTAAACCTTTTGCCAACGACAACTCCTGCTTTTTCATTATGGTAGCCGATTTGTACGCGCTGCCTGCTCCATGACAAGATTCGCAAGATACTCCTTCACTTACTTTTAAGGTTCCAACTAATTTTTGATCAGCCGCTGCTGCAGTAGAGTGGCACTTTAAACATTTTGGATTTGTTGCATCTGCACCTTTAAGGCTTTCCATTGCTTTTGCATGTGGACCTTCTGCCCATATTTTATATTGTCCCCCTTTCGCAGGTTTGTTATGGCACATTTTACATTTAACAGCGCCAATGTATTTATTATCCTGAGCAAATGTTACAGAGCTGAAAATAACAGCTATGCCTAATAATAAGATTAATTTTTTAAAATTCATTTTCGATTATTTTTAAAGATTCGTATTAATATTTTTGTTACTATTCTTTCTTCTTTTCTTATAATTTATACATCTTAAAAATGCATATAATTTTTATTATAGCAAAAGAAATGCCAGTTATTTCTACAATTAATTATTTGATATAAATCAATACAATTCTGAATGACACATCGAACAAGATTCCGTCTGCCAGGCCAGATCAATATCAATAGGGTGTTTAAATTCCAGCGGTTCCACAACAGTAGAATACCGCATACTGTCTGGAGT
>JABMPI010000555.1 GCA_013203755.1 Bacteroidota bacterium | reverse complement strand
TCTGAAACTAATTCAAACTCACTACTGTAGAATGGCTTTTTACTTTTATATTTAAATCCCGGTCGTGTTCTTCCTCTTCCACTTACAAAAACCCAAATAAAACCTTCATCGTCTATCATTAATGAAGGATTGTCATGAGGATCGTTTACCCCATTTTTATCGTAAACCACTGTTGGTTTTGAAATTTTTCCGGTTTTATGGTCGAATTCGCCAATCATACAAAGCAGGTATCTTTCGCTTTCCGATTTTGTTCCACCAAATACAAAAAACGTTTTGTTCGCTTCGGGTGAATAAATCGCCAATGGAACGTGTTTGGCTGTGCAAGTTCCCAACGCTCCCGAATATTTATCGCCAAATTCGTATTTTTGGTTGAGTTCAAACCAAATGGGGCGGTAGCCATCAATTTTCGAGTTGGCAAGTGGCTTGTTAGCTTGCCCTCTTGAAACATATACGAATAAAAGCAATAAAAAAGAAACAGTAATTCTTAGCATACAATTTTTGATTAGTTAAACTCAAGTTTGGCTTTTTTACTGTTTTGATATGGAATAGTTAACTTCCAACTCCCTCGTTCCTTAGTAATTACTTCCAGTTTTATCTCAGTTTCCTTTTCTAAAATTATCTTAGCGTGAATCTCCGGAACTTCATTTCCTGATGGAACAAGCAGCCAAACAAGGGTTTCTTCTGATTCAATATCGGTTGAATAAATACTTGCTACATTGGGCTCATATTTATTGTATTCAGGACTGTACCATCCTTGTGCAACCGGCCCTTCCTGACCTTCAATAAACTTAATGTCAAACTTTTGTTTACTCACAGGAATTATAGCCAAATTACCTCTTTCGTTTTTAGTTTTTACAATTCGGTTTTCTTTTTGCACCAAACAACCCGGGTGCCAATGCCAAAGCGTTTCAACTTTTCTTGGTCTGTCGGTTTTTATCTTATCAACTACAATCCAAAACTCACCCCTCACATAAAACAATGTTCTTAAATTCTCGCCTACGCCTTCAATATCATTAAAATCATTGAAAGTGCCCGATGCATAATCAAAGGTATCCGTAATTTTATATTGCTCTGCCAACAGAGGTTTTTCAGCCAATTTAGACCCCGGATTCTGCACTTTGCCATCTAACAAAACCAGGTTGTGTGCCCGGCTGCTTCTTGCATATTGTCTGAATTTGCGAGCCACTTCACCTGTATAGGCAAACCGGCCAGCATCAACCAATAAATCTTTTCCGTATGCCGAAATAGAAAGGTGTAACTTGTCACTGTGTTGGTGTCCACTTCCCCACGGGCCAATATCAAAAAACGACCAATGCGCATCAGCATCATACCCACTTCGCGATATTAAATGACCAGCCCAGGGATAACACCAGGAAGGACCATTTACAGGTTTCGTTCCTGACTCACCATTTGTTGCAATATATTCCCATTCAGTATTATTGAACTTTTTTGCTCCTTTTAGAATTAGATTCCGATCGCTGCCTCTGTCTCCATCATTATTTAGAATCCGGTTTCCATCGGGTCGCATGGCATGGGCAAGATATGCATACATATCTTCGATAGTTTGATTAAAAAAATCGGGCAATTTTTTATTCGCCTTATCGCAGATATTTTTAAAAAGTTCAAAATTACTCATCGAAACATTGTGATAGTGTGAAGAAAGTTCGGTTTGAACTCCATCCGGGTACACCTGATTTTTCATACTTTCAATCATGGTTCCCATTGAATAATCTAGCCATTCCTCAGAATCTTTATATTCAGGAAAATTTGTTGCAACGGTTGCAAGTGCCGAAATCTCCATGGTTAACCAATTGTTACCACTATGAAAATTTCTGTTATAATGTGCATGATCGGGTAAACTGCTCAACATTAAAAGTTGCGTTGCTGGCGATAAATTCTCGTTTTTTAAAAGACCAAAGAATATTCGGGACCAAACTTTCGTCCTGGCTGCCACCTCCAAACCTCTCCAAACAGAGGTATTACTTTTAACTGCAGGGTAAGGCATACTTTTAATAATAAAGTCACGCAAAAACAAATCAATGTATTCTGCGTATTTAGGATTTCCTGTTTCGAAATAAGTTGAAAGCACCGTACTTAACTGACTATGACGGTTGGAAAGCCAGGCCCATTCTTCGTCATTATTCGGCCCTTTGTAATACCAATCCCGATGCCCATCATTGCCATAACGAACTTGGCCTCTAACATTCTGAATAACAAAAACATCATTTAAAACAGTGTCAGAAAGAGCTACAGTTTTAGTTGTTTTAACAGGTTGATTTACTCTTAAATGCATTGCATTATTGCTGTTTTTATAATATTCCAGCAAATAAGTACAAGCCTTTTCAATATCTCCATTCTGATAAGCTTTTTTTACCTTTTCCAATCCATTAAAATCAAGATTTAGCTCGCCTAACATACTTTCCATTTGTTCCGGATATACGGTACAAACATCATTAACTGTTTTAATTTCCTGCCAGTTTTGTGCAAAAATCACACTTGAGAAAAGAATAAACAGGAGATTTAAGAGAAAGTATTTTATTTTCATTGTTTTGTTATTTTAATCAACTTTCTAAATACGGTGCATGCAATACGAGTTTTTCAATTTTGGTTCTGCTGTTGCACCATTTATATAATTCCTTTTTGTAATCGCGACTTAAACAGGCTGTGTGAAACCGAGGATTATTTTTGTTAAACTCCTTCGCAGTTTTCTTTTTATAGTTTTATACTTACACTTTCCCCCGCATAATTATCTTGTGGTAAATCAATTGAGATTTCACTTACGTGCTTTTTTTCATTCCAAATGGCCTTAAAATTTTCGCCTTCTTTTTCAATTTTTGTTGAATAAGTTAAATGCATCTTTCGTAATTCGCGATTTGGATCAGATACTGAAATCTCGGAAACTCCATTATCTTTCAGTTTAACCATTACAATTCCCGGAGTATCACTCGTCAATATTTTATCATCTGAAATTTCAATTTCTCCCGCTTTATAAAAAACAACTTCAGCAATATTTAAAGTGACATGTTTTACTGCTTGCAATTCCGGGGTGTTTATTAAAACCGTTACGTTATCTTTTGAATTATTTTTTTCCAGTTTTTCAATTGAAGTGGCAGGAACAACAATGTATTCATAAGATTCATCACTTGGCTGTTCTCCATGATCGAGCCAGAGTTTAAAAACATCTAATTCAACTTTGGCTTTGGGCGAATCAGTTTGTTTATTGATATCCCACCAAGAGCCGCTTGCTTTGGTATTTTTAATGTTTACAGTTGTTGGTTTCGGGAATACATACCCAATTCCATCCTGAAAAATCCAATCTATATTTTCGAACTCTTTTTCATTTTTTGAAATAACAGATTTTTTGTTTCCCCCGGAAATAGTAACATCGCCTTTTAACAAACACTGATTTAATGCGGTTACAACCGGAAGTTTTGTTTTGCACGAAATTCCTGCCCCCAGGCAAACATATTCCTCATCGAAAAAGAACCATGCTTTTCGGGCAATTAACGGATCATGCGGACTTCTGAAATCGAAAGCTGCAGCTGCGTACTTCCCATCGGTAACGGCTCCCACGAAATTTGTTAAGCCAAGCTTCTGGATTTCTCTTTCCGAAGGCAGTTCAGGTTTTTGCAAAATAGTTGCACCCGGCACTTTCTGATAATCAAAAACCGGTGCAATGTCGTAATATTCATCGCCAGTTACCGAAATATGATTGGTACCATCTCCGCGATGATGATTAAACAATCCTTCGCTGTTGTATGGCTCTTCCATGTTGTAAGTTCGTGTTGAATACATTCGAACAGAGGTAAACCAGTCTGGCCGTTGAAAGGAAAAATGTTCGGAATGCCAGTAAAAAGTTGCATGCGAAGTAGTTGGTTTGATTCCATTATTACGGATATCCACAATTTCCCGCAATTCGTTTTTTCGATAATCGGAGGTCAGTAACAACCTTTCTGCTGTGCTTGCATTGAAGGCGTGTAAAGTTCCTTCTCTGCTGATGCTTCTGTTTTTAGCTCCCACATCGGGATATTTCCCGAATACAGCTGTTTTGCAAATCCCGTCTAAGTAGTAATTAATTAATCCCTCCAGTTTATCTTCTGAAAAAGAATATTGCGTTCCGTTTGTGTAAATTGCCCATTCCACAAAAGCATCAGCATAACTCAAACCGTATGAAAGTGTATTATTTACACCGTCAATCCGGTGATGAAAGCTGTTATCATATTGAATTCCACGTCCACCTGGTTCTCTGTTCGAGAAGCCCGTGGGAATGTTTCTGAAACTATATCCATACTTTTCCCCAACCCATTCAACATACTTTATTTCCCCCTCAATAACTATAACTACCTCATCGAATTTCTGATTGTTACCTAAGAAGAGCATATTTTTCGCCTCAATTCCTGCAATCTTTATGCGGTCACCACCGGGGCGTGCGCCACCGGCATTAATATGTGCACGCCCGTTTATAGGTTGCGCTTTTTCAACAAGTCCTTTGTCCAAATCGTCGCCAACCAACAACATTAAGGCAACAAAACCATTGGGTGTACCAACCTGGTTATGCCACCAGTTATCGCAAAAATAATCGTGATCCACCCAATTTTTCAAGGCCAATTCTATCGAATCTTTTACCTTTTTATTTTTATAGAATTTAGATGATTTGCTGTTGTAAGCCCTTGCCAAAACTACCATGTTTCCATAATGATTTCGATGTTCGAATCCTGTCCGGGAAACATCTTCGTAATTTATACCCGGCCAGGTTCCGTCTTCTTTTATGGTCTCAATCAACTTTTCAACTCTAGAATCATCAACCTCAGATTTCATCAATTCTTTTACCACTCTTTCTTTAATTTTTGCAAAATCGGATTGTGCATTACATAAATTGGAAAAGGCGGTCGATAGAACCAAAATCAGAATAAAGACTGTAATCTTCATTGTTAGTGTTTTTAAATGAATTTTTATGAGATTCTCGTTTTACAGGAATGATGATTTATTTATGTTACTCTTCTGAAAGACGAACTTTTATTTTAGTTTTACTTTCTTCAATTGTCCACTTCGGAATTCTGATTTCCAATCGTTTTAAATCCTTTATTTGTTTATCGATTTTAAGCGGTGCCGGATAAAGCGATACAACTGAAACAGAGAATTCAGGATGTGACAAGTTTTCAAGTTTTAGACTTTTACCATCTTGTTTCAAAATTGCTCCACCTTCTACAATTTCCACATCGGCGGTGGTAATTAATTGCCAGGTAATTATTTTGGTTTTGTCTGAAGGTTCAATATTATCCTCAATTACGATTGAAGTTGGACTGTCTTTTACAAACTTCCTTGAAGCATTTGTAACCCACTCGCCCAATGTTGCCGATATTTCAAATGTAGCTTCCGGATTTTCTCCATTTTTAAAATCCGACAAACTAACCAAACCTTCAGTTCTGTGTAATTCGTCATTTATGGTAATTGTACTGTGCCCGAAGTTATTTTTTGTTAGCAAAATCCAGCGGTCACTGCTCTGTTCTCTGTTCCACAAATCAAAACCAATTTTTTCCAAATCATTATAATTCTGATTTCCCGGATCGACTACCCACCGCACATCGTTCAACTCAAAAATAAAAGAGCCGCCATCCATATTTCCATGGTTTACCATGCCACGACCTCCTTTTCCACCGAAATAATAATTGTGTGGATCGTTTTCGCCATTGGTAAAAACAACAACCGGGTTTGCTCCTTCTCCTTTCCATGCTGAAGGTGTTTTTACTTCACCTTTTTCTTCGTACTGCGATAACCAAACCAAACCGGCTCCCGCTAATCGTGAAAGTTTTCCCATTTCATTGGGAGACATTAAAAAACGATCTTTCTCAAAAAACGATTTATTGCCTGTTTTTGCGGCAAACCAGGCCAATGCCAGATCGCCATATTCATCTCGTTTATCCCCACAATCGGCAAAATTATAATACCATCCGGAGGGAGTGTTCATCATTAATCTAAATGTTGCACTTTCCTTAAATGCAGGATATTCGAGATGTCCGAAATCGGTTCCGAATGCACTTTCGCACATGGCGGCAGTAACCACCGAAAAACGTGTTCCATAACTCCAATATGTTGATCCTTCCGGGTAAACACCATCAGGGCCATATTCAACCAATGAATGTGGAAGTCCTTCCAAAGCGCGATGAATTGTTTTTGCCGCCAATTCCGGATCTTTTTCGGCAATGGCAATCGATGCAGCAATCATTCCACCATTACATACCTGATTCCAGTTGTTGGTTCCAGTCACCCAACCTGTGTTTCCATCTTTATTATAACTCGGATTAATCCCTTTTTCAATCAGTGCATTTTTTGCTAATTCAATGGTCGATTTTGGTAATTTGCCTGCTGTCCAATCTAATGCAAAAGCCACCGCCATTGCCATTTCTGCAACATCCAAATAGTGCGAAGGATTCCAATCAGAAAATGCACAAACTGCTACTACTTCATCGTTAATACGTTGCAATATTTCAGGATCTTTTTCAATGCGATAAACCATACCCAGCATGTTTATCCGCCACAACATTTCGCGGGACACTCCAAGCAATCTTCTCCCTTCCAATTCTCTTTTCAAAAAAGGCTTTGTAAACACACTCGCTGCATTTAACTGAATGGCTTTGTACACGTTTTGAGTGACCGAATCAGTTTTCAATTTCTTTTTCAGTTCCTTTTCAATTTGGGAGTTTAAGACCAAACGTGGTTGAGATTTTCTGAGGTTCTTTTTGAGGTATTGAACCGACATTGGATTGTCGAGTTTTGGAATTTCTTTTTCCTGTGAGAAACTCCCTAAATAAAGAACATTTAGAAAAAGAATTAAAAATAAAAATTTTATTGAATGCATTTCAGAATAGTTATGGTTTAGCTTTTAAAATTAGAATAAATGCGTCAGAAACCAAGAAAGAATTCTTCCATTAAAAAAAATTACGCGTCAAAAATTTTCTCCTCTTACAATTTAAAAAACATTCTTCGTTGGGTTAAATTAATCCTTTCCCCAATCTGTTGGAGTTGCCGACATTTCAAAAACAAGATTATCACAAGCAACCAAATCAGCATGGTTGATAAATGGTTTTGTTATTGATTTTCCATCCATGGAAAGCGACTCAATGTACTTATTTCCTTCCGCGACCCCTTCAGCAGTGATCGTTACCTTTTTATTGTAAGGGGCTGGCAATTGAAGGGTGATTTTTGGAAATAAGGGTGACCCAATCGCATACTGTCCATCGCCGGGGCAAACAGGATAAAATCCCATGCTAGTAAAATATAAAATTGCATTTGATTCAAACCTTTCCTTTTACAAGAGTCCAATTGGCTTTATTATTCAACAATATTATTCTAGTTATAAAACTAACAAAATAGTTTATTAACGTTCTAAGTTGTATTCCAACTGTAATTAAAAACTTAATCTCCAAAATACTTAATTATCTCATTGGCAATTAATTCATGCCCCCTTTTATTGGGATGATTAACCTGCGACATGTATTTTACAAGTTCTTCTTTATCTGAATATAAAAATTCGAAAGCTTTGTAACTGTCAACCAATCCCACCTGATTTTCTTTTGCCAATTTGATGATCTGATCAGTATGTTTTTTTAATTCATTATCAGGTGAACCGTAATCGACCCTTTGATCAGGCGAAGGTGTAAGCAAGATTACTTTAATATTTTGCCTCTTTGCTAGTTTAATCATCTTATTCCAGGCAGCATACGATTTTTCCAGTCCAACTCTTCTGTCGTTCAATGCATAATCAATAAACAATACATCAGGTTTATGTATTAACACCTCTCTTTTATACCGTTTTGCACCTTTTACCGAGTTCTCGCCTCCAATTGCAGTAACGATTGCGTTTACAACCGCATACGGATAAATAGACTTTAATTTTTTTAAAACTAAAGATGGATAAGCCGATAAGGTATTTACCTGTGGCGTATTAAAGTATCCTGCAGGAACGCTGTGTCCGTGAAAAACAAGGTTGATGGTTCTGTTTTTAGGCCACTCTATTTGCAATTCTGTTTTCAGGCCTGCCAGATAATTGGCACGATCTGTAGTTTCCAATCTTTCATTTTGACTATGAGCCAGAAAACCAAACAACATCAAGAGTAAAAAAAGAATAATCTTCATAATTTGTGTTTCTTAATAGATACTTTTTTACTTTACAGTAACATGAACAATCGTTAACGAATGGGGAGGCAGGTTGGCGATACCTTTCCTGAACTTCAGCTCCACTTCTTTCGGCATCACTCGGGTTGGATGCTTAATATCGTTGAAGGAATCGGCTGACTCACCCGTAAGAACCGTAGCTTGGTATTTCCCATTTAATGGTTTATCTCCTAATTTTACCGAACAGTCCACGTTTTCCGATGGATGTCGATTCACCAAAGAGATCGCCCAGTTCTTTCCTTGTTTGTCAACAGTAGCAATAGCATCAACCACAGCAACAGTATCTTTATTATTGGTTAGTTTGCTGGCCGAGACTGATGCAGTTCCAACCTGCTCTTCAAGCTCGTTGGCATACATTGCCATGGTCTGGAAGTGGGTGCGCTTGACGATGCCTTTTGGATGCATGAACAATGGTCCCCTCGTGTTTACCAAGGGAGCAATATTTGCCATTCCAACATCCTCCGAATGCCGAAGACAGACATTCAAGAATGAAGCTGCAAAGAGTGCATCTGCCATGGTATATTGGTCAGCAAGGTCATTGCCCTTTACCCTTTTTTCTACAAGCTCCTTAATCTCTGGATCTTCATAATCCTTCACACTATTTCGTGGAAATCCTGGATGCTGCCAGGCACGAAGATTCCATTCGTCAAAAGCAATTTTGAGCTGGTTTCGCATACCTAATTCCTCGAGTGATTCTACCATTAGACTAATATAATCTTCTGGGTATTCGGACTTTATAATAGCAGTGAGGTAGTCATATCTTGGAAGTTCGTTCTCTCGTGCCAGCCAGTAATTATGAACCGAAATATAATCCAAATATTCCCCCGCAGTTTCCAACAAGTATGAAGAAACTTTAAACCCAACCTTGCGCATTCCGCCTTGAGAACCCGAACAGGTCATAAAAACATTCGGGTCGATTTGCTTCATTGCTTTTGCACTGTTGCGAACCCGATGAATGTATGCCGTGTCGTAGCGTTCGTTCCCAACACTCCAGAACTTTACATTGAAAGGATCGGTGTGACCATTCTTTTTGCGCATATCTGACATTTTCCCTTCAGTTGAATTGCAATATTCCACCCAATCAGCCATCTCCTGAACATCAGCCAAACCATTATGGCAAATGTAAGGTTCAGCACCAATTCGCTGGCAGAGCTCAATAAACTCATGAGTCCCAAAGGTGTTGGGTTCAATCACTCCCCAACGCGGATCACCGTAAGACTCCCGATTCTTGCCAACTCCTTTTTGCCAGTGATAATTGTCCACAAAGCATCCACCAGGCCATCGAATAACTGGTGTTTTCAGCTCTTTTAATGCCTCAATGACATCGGTTCGAAACCCCTTCTCATCCGCGAGTGGTGAACCTGGCTCAAATACACCACCGTAGATTTGTCTTCCAAAATGTTCTATAAAACCACCAAAAATCATCGGGTTGTAGGTTTTGGCCTGGATTTCGGTATTGATGATTACAGTTGCCTGGTTGGCTATTGATTGCTGCGACATGGTAGCGCAACAAAAAAATACCATCAGCCCGGTTGTACAAAGAATTTTAGCAAGAAATATTTTTATAAATCGTTCTCTTTTATTC
>JABMPI010000554.1 GCA_013203755.1 Bacteroidota bacterium | reverse complement strand
TTTTGTTCTGGGTTGAATCTTAATTATCAATTTTGAAACTAAAACCGGTGAATAAAAGGCAGAAGTATATCAATTAAATTTTGCTGGTAGATTGAAATACACCTGAATTGCTCTGGCAGCGGCAGTTTCTCTATTTGTAGCAAATCTGTGGCGGTTGATATTGGTTGCGAAGTATGTTTATTCAGAAACACCTCAACAATATTTATGTTGGGTGTAAAAAGCCAATCAGTTGTATTTTGAAAAGGGAATTATATTATCTATTTTTCTCAATTACTTTTTAAATTTGAATAATGATTAAACGATTCAGTATTATTTTGATTCTGTTTTTGTACGTATTAAATGGAATCTGTCAGGAAAATGAGCCTTATTTTAAAGTTATTACATATAACATTTGGAATGGTTTCGATTGGGGGAACGATGATGAGAGAAGAGCAAAACTGGCAGATTGGATAAACCAGCAAAACCCCTCGATTGTGGGCTTGCAGGAATTGTGTAAATATTCTCCGGTAAAATTAAAAGAAGATGCAAAAAAATGGGGACACAATTATTCTGTTTTGTTGAAGGAAAGTGGGTATTCTGTTGGATTTACATCTAAATTTCCAATTGAGGTAAAAGAGAAAATATTTGAAGGGATGCATCACGGAGCACTACATTGTAAAACCAATGGAATTGATGTTTTTGTAATTCACTTTGCGCCCGGCAATTATAAAAAACGCCGGGAGGAAGTAAAAATTATATTTGAAAAATTAGAGAAAGTAGCAGAAAGCAATTCCAAATATTTGGTAATGGGCGATTTTAATTCACTTTCTCCTTTTGATGCCCATTTATACAAAAATGAGATTTTACTAAATATTATGCGAAGGGTAAATGTGGACAAACCCAAAACTGGAAATTTGGTTGATAATGAATTGGATTTTGCGGTAATTTCAAAATTTCTCTCTTTCCCTTTGATAGATGTTTGTCAGAAACGCACGGAAGGAATGGCTCAGAGAGGTAGTTTTCCAGGGCGTATTTTGAGTAAAGTGAATGACGAAACGGAAGAACAATTGGTGAGTCGTTTGCAACGAATTGATTATATCCTGGCTTCTCCGGAATTAGGAAGAAATTGCGTGAGAGCAGAAGTTTATAATGGAGAAGCAAATTGGTATTTGTCCGACCATTATCCCGTTGGAGCAGAATTTAAAATTCAATAAAACATTTTGAAATGAAACAGTTTAATCTTCTTGTTTTAGTTGGGTTTTTCTTAAGTTTTAGTGCATTATCTCAAAGTGATAAATATTCCTTTCCGATTCCAAATAAAAAACAACTCGCATGGCAGGAAGCCGAGTTGGGCGTTGTTTTTCATTACGACTTACATGTTTTCGATGGTAAAAAATACGGACAAGGTGGCAATCGGATCGACCCGGTTCCCAATTATCAAATTTTTAATCCAAAAGAACTGGATACCGACCAGTGGGTTCGTTCTGCAAAAGCAGCAGGAGTAAAATTTGCCATTTTAACTGCTACCCACGAAACCGGTTTTGCACTCTTTCAAAGTGAGGTAAATCCTTATTGTTTGAAAGCGGTTAATTGGCGCAATGGAAAAGGAGATGTTGTGAAAGATTTTGTAGAGTCTTGTCGGAAATACGATGTTAAACCGGGAATTTATGTAGGGATCCGATGGAACTCATTTTATGGCGTTCATAATTTCCAGGTGAATGGAGAAGGATCTTTTCGTGAAAACAGACAAAAGTGGTACAAAGAAATGTGCGAAGGAATGCTAACCGAAATTTGCACCAAATATGGTGAGCTCTTTGAAATCTGGTTTGATGGTGGTGCCGACCATCCGGATAACGGCGCGCCGGATGTTTTGCCAATTGTACAAAAATATCAACCAAACTGTGTGTTTTATCATAACCTGCAATTGGCAGAAACCCGTTGGGGAGGTTCAGAATCAGGAACGGTTCCTTATCCGTGTTGGGCAACTTTCCCAAATCCATATTCGCATGGGGGAGATACTGAAAAAGAACGAATGAAATTGTTAAAACAAGGTGATCCGGACGGAAAATACTGGATGCCCGCAATGAGTGACGCTCCTTTGCGTGGTTTCAATGGACGGCACGAATGGTTTTGGGAACCCGGCGATGAAGCACATATTTTTCCGGTTGAGGCGTTAATGAATATGTATTATAATTCTGTAGGACACAATTCAACATTGATAATGGGATTAACGCCCGATGCAAATGGGTTGATGCCCGCACCCGATGTTCAGCGTTTGAAAGAGTGGGGAGACGAAATTAAACGCAGGTTTTTAAATCCAATTGCAACAACTTCTGGCGAAGGAAATAAACTGGAGATAAAGCTTTCCCAAAAGCAATTAGTCAATCACATCATTATTCAAGAGGATATTAAAAATGGGGAACGCATTCGAAAGTATGAAATTCAGGCTTGGTTAAAAGGAAGGTGGAAAACTATTGGTGATGGAGAATGTGTGGGACAAAAACGAATTCAGAAATTTGATGCGATAACAACTAATAAAATTAGACTACTTGTCTCTGAATCAGTTGAAACTCCTCAAATAAAAAATTTAAGTTTGTACCATATTAAAGAATAGAAAACCTAAATCTACTTCTATGAAAATATGAATTGTATCACTCATTTTTCTATGTTCTTCTTTTTGATTTTATTGGATTTTCTTTTTTGGAGCAGAAATTAAATCAGAAAAAGAGACGAATACTTCCAATTCCTGTGTGTGTTATTTTCACCCGATGGAAAAACAGTACCATCGATTCTTTGCATGAGGGATTTGGATGACAGATGTATTTGATCGATATTAGTTTGATTATGATTAAGCCGCCGAAATATGAAAAAGGATGTCATCTCTAATAAAAGATGACATCCTTTTTTTATATCCAGAGTTTCAAAATATATTTCTATTTCTTCCTCAATCCCTTTGCCGAACGGTCTTCCAATGCCGGGGCAGGAGTCATAATGTGTTTATTCTCTTTTACTAATTTCAATACCTCTTCAACTACTTTTTCCATTTGCGGGTCGCGGCCTTCCATTAAAATATTTGGGTCGTCCCAAACTTTAAAATCAGGACGAACTCCTTCTCCTTCCCAGAACCAGTGACCGTCGTTGTCGTATAATCTTGCCCCCGGAACTGTGATGGAACCACCGTCGATTAACATGTGACCAGTTGCAGGACCAATTAAAATTCCCAATGTTCGTTCTCCTACAATCGGCCCGGCTTTTAATTCCTGAAAAGCCCAAGGTAAACCGTCACCTCCAGAACCGGCCCAGCCGTTAATTAACATTCCCACAGGACCTGTATTTGTTTTAACTGGGTTGGTGTGGTCTTTCCCATGGCGCCAGTGTAAATTGTAGGTAACCGGGCGTTGCAACAGTTCAAGAAAACGGTCGGCTAGTGCGCCACCTCCGTTAAATCGTTCATCCAGAATAAATCCTTTTTTATCTAACTGGCCATAAAACATGCGAACCAATTCCAACTGTCCGCGTGCAGCAGTGTTCGACATATAAATGTATCCCAACTGTCCATCCGATAATTTATCCACCATTCTCCGGTTGTTTTCCAAATGTTCTAAATAGCGCAACTGTCTTTCTTCGCCACCAGAAAGACATTTAATAACCAAATCTTTTGCATCGCCAGTATTTCCGGTCGATGAGATTTTTAACGAAACTATTTTTCCCGAAAGTCCTTCAAATGCTGCATAAGGGTCTTGGTTCGAATTGAGTTTTGTTCCGTTTACAGAAAGTATTATGTCGCCTTCATTTACCTGAATTCCCGGTAGATCAAATGGAGAACGAATCTCTGTATCCCACACCGCAGGTTTTACAATGCGTTTAATTTTGTATTGATTGTCTACTAATTCCCAGTCAATTCCCAGAAATCCGTTTCCACGCGATGGTGAACTTTCCACATCACCTCCGCCAGCGTAAGTATGACCGGCACTCAATTCGGAAACAAGATTTAACTGAAGATTCGAGATGTCCCAGCGGGTGCGCGCGTCGTCAATAAGTTTGGCATATTTGTCGCGTAAAGCCTCCCAATCCAATTGGTGCATGTCTGCATCGTAAAAGAAATCGCGGTGACGGCGCCAGGTGTCCATGAAAATTTGTTTCCACTCCTCTTTTGGAATTAAATCCATTACCAAGCCATCGGTCGGAATTGGTTTTTCTACTTTCTGTCCTGGGGCAGCTTTTATAATTCCATATTTTCCCTGCGAGTTAATCAACATCGATTCTCCGTCGGCAGTTGCTGTTGCCTGGCTCACATTTTCCATAATCGTTTTCTCTTCGCGCTCTTTTAAATCGAAAAAGTGCAACGACGAGGAACGTTCACCTGAACCTGTATTTGGTCGACGCATATAAACCAATTTATTTTCGAATGGGATTAAAACAGAAAAATTTCCGGCTTTTGGTGGAAGTAAAACCAATCGTGCTTCTAAATTGTCGAAATCAATTTCAACTTTTACTCCCTCCTCTTTTTTCTCCGTTTTGTCTCCATCTTTCTTTTTTTCTCCTTTTCCGTCTTTGTCTTCTGTTTTTGCTTCAGCCTTATCTTCCTCTTTTTTCTCTATTTTTATGGCCACAGTATCGTTTTTTGCAGCCAATAACGAGGGTGTTTTTTGACTTAACCCAAGCGAGGCAATTTGGGTTGAATTAGGGTATATCCAGGTGCCATCTCCCATAGAGGAGTACGCGGCATTCATACTTCTGTTGGTTAAATAGAAGATGTATTTTCCGTCGGTGCTGAAAACAGGATAACTATCGTTGTAAAAACCTTTGGTAATCTGATGTTGTTTTTTCTCTTCCAGGTTGTATACAAAAATGGCACCGTTGGCATTGTCTAAATCTTGTGTAAATGTTATCCATTTCGAATCGGGTGCCCACGAAATCGGGAATCTAAAACGTCCGCCATGTCCGGTATTCCATCGGGTATTTCCGGCAATGGTTACGTCTCCACTTTCCACATCAATAATTGAAATATCATTGGTCTCGTCTATAAATGCGATTTTTTTACTGTCGGGCGACCAGAATAATTTATACCCAAAACCTTTTTCGCGTTTGGTTAATTGTTTGGCTTTGTTGTTACCTTGGCTGTCTTGCAAATACATTTCGTATTCACCCGATTTGTCACTCCAGTAAGCAATGCTTTTTCCATCGGGCGACCAGGCAGGGTTTTGGTCAAATGCACCGCTCGATTTTGTCATGTTCAAAGTAAAACCTTCTTTTACAGGAACGTTGAACAACTCCCCACGCGCTTCAAAAACAATTCGTTTTCCACCGGGCGAGGCAGTCATATTTGAGATTTTCTTGCTCACATCCTTTGAAGTTGGCATTTCAACCGACAAATCGCTGATTACATTTACCGCTACTTTTTTGTATTTCTGAGTTGCCAGATTCATTAAATGCAAGTCACCACCCATTTCAAAAATCAATTCTGATGGTCCGGCTGAAAGAAACGAAATGTCGAAATCCTTAAATTTGGTGATCTGTTTTTTCTCTTTCGATTTAGTATCGTATTCCCAAATGTTCAAACGCATGTTTTCATCACGATCCGAAAGGAAATAAACTTTATCTCCCGCCCACGCAGGTTTACCGTCGTTTGCTTCGTTGGTGGTAATACGTTCTGTTTTGTTCGATTTTGTATCGTATATAATTATGTCGGAAGTTAAACCACCGCGATACCTTTTAAACGGGTAATTCTCCGTAATTTTAGTAATGTATGCCAGTTGATTTCCATTGGGTGAATAACTGGCCAGTTCTCCATACGGAATTGGTAATTTTTTAGGAAAACCACCTTTTTTATCCACAAGGAAAAACTGGTTTAAACGATTCACACCATTTTCGCGAGCCGACGCAAAAAGAATTTGTTTCCCATCCGGATGCCAGTCAATCATTCTATCCGATGACGAATTGTAGGTAACCCGTGTTGGAATTCCGCCCGTTACCGGCATTGTGAAAATATCAGAATTGCCGTTGTAATGCGCCGTGTAAGCAATGTGCTTTCCATCGGGCGAAAACTTTGGCCACGACTCTTCGCCGGGAGAGTGTGTGATTTGCATGGCTGTTCCGCCAACTTTGGCAACTATCCAAATATCGCCTCCATAAACAAACGTAATCTGGGTTTCCGAAACATCCATGTAACGCATCAGTTTGGCACTAATCTGACCAAAGACACTGTTAATTATAAATAGTGCAAATGCAAGGGTAAATAGTTTTTTCATATTATGATATTCAAGATTTTGAATTTGATTCGTATTTAACTAGAAACAAATGGTATTTATGTTTAGTTTCTGAAATGCTTCTAAAATTACAAATTATGAACAAGAGAACAAAATGTTAAGTTCAACGCCGTTAACCAACATATCTTCCGAAAATGACGATTGTTGGTCCGGGAACGTAATGAAGATAAGGTTAACGTGTCATGATGGTACGTATTGCGGCATTGCTGCACGATCCGCGTTAACT
>JABMPI010000553.1 GCA_013203755.1 Bacteroidota bacterium | reverse complement strand
TTCTTGTTGTACTATCAACTGTTCTAAAGTCCATCTTTTCCATAAGCAAATATACAAATTATTTGCGCTATAATCTAATTATATTACCGCTGTGTTAATAAATTCGACTCTGAAGAAAAAAGACAGGATTATAATCAAAGAGTTAGGCAGCGTGTAGGAATCGATGTAAATAAAAATTCAATTTTAAATATACATCAGATTGGGGTGAATGCTCCGGTAAGTTATGTGTTTAATGAATTGCTAAACTGGAATGGTGATTCAACTTGTTGGCCCAACCATATTGCTAAAGTTGAACGAATTGATAATGATATTGAGAAAATTAGAATTTTAACTTTTGGATGGGCGAAATATCCTTTCAAGTTTATGAAGAGCTTTTTGGGGTTAGATTTGATACCACTTTTCTATCTTAATTCAATCCGGATTAAACGAGTTCCGGATGAGTTTGATTTCGACAATGCACGTTATCTTTTATACAAATGCAGTGGGGGATATCCAATTGGTATTTTTACTATGTATACACGTTCATCGATTGCAGAATTGGGTGAAACGGCACAAGCCCAATTGGTATTTGTAGTAAGTTTTAACTTTTATGGAAAGGAAAAAAAATCACATAAATTGGTGGACAGAATGTGGGAAGGCATTCATAACCGTGTTACTGCAAATGTATTAAATCGTATTAAACAATTGAGTGAGTGGAGAATAGATAAAATTGAGAATACTATCGAGTATCTATAACTCTTCTATTTTTCTTATAACCCGTTCTAAGTTTGTCTGTTTTTTTTGCTGCAATACAAGTTTTCCATATCCAGAATGATATTTATGAGAGTTAAAAAATTGAATTGAATTGATATGAAATTCTTTTTCAGTAAAGGAAGCAATTCCTGATAATTTCCACTCTTGTCTCATAAGATCAATCTGTTCAAAATAATTGTCGTAAGTAAGGTGCATTAAATCTGCATCGCAAAGTATTTCAGAAAATATGTCGTTTGGTTGTTGAGGAACTTTTGTTGCTAAAATAGCTGACACAATTATTCTAATAGTTGAATCTTTTATTTGTTTAGCTTGTAAATAATTGGTCGCAAAAATTGCACTCTCCTGCACGTGTCCTGAGTAAACTTTTACATAACCAACATCGTGAAAAAGAGCACATAACCGCAGAATATTTAAATCGTCTTCCTTAAATTTGGAATATTTACCTATTAATTCTACATTTTTCAGTACATCAAAAGTGTGATGTTTTGAATGAAAATCACAATTTTTGGGCAATTGAGTGTCAAGAATATTTGAAACTAATATTTTAACCTCTTCAACCATATTTGAATTAATTTCCCATATAATCAATCGCGTCCTAAACGATTAAAAAAGGGAGAAAGGATTTAAGTATCTTAAATTATCTTTGAGTTGCACAACAAAAACATCTTTCTCTCACGACAAATTTAAATTTATTCTCTCAAATCATTTAAAAATTAGATTGGACTTGTTTCAAAAAAATTGTATACTTGAATAGCCATAAAATTCAAAAATGAAATTCAGTACAAAAACCAGATATGGAATGCGGGCAATGGTAGAAATTGCTAAGGTGGATCAACAAAAAGGAATTCTTCAGAAAGATATTTCAAAAAATCAGAAAATATCCATTAAATATTTAGATCAAATAATACTTGCTTTAAAGACTGCCGACTTAATTGTAAATATTAAAGGTAAAAAGAGTGGTTATCGCTTAACGCGAAATGCCTCTGAAATTACAGCACTGGATATTCATTATGCTTTTGAACCAGAAATTGCTGTTATTGATTGCATGTCGGGAAAAGTTAAATGCCAACGGGAAGAGATTTGTTATACAAATTCATTTTGGGCTAGCTTAAACCAAGTTGTAATCGATTATTTTGCGGATGCTACCTTGGAGGATTTGGTGAATAAACGGCAATTTTAAGGGACAATTATTGATTTTTAAATCTGAATTTTATTCTTTTTTATTTCGCTTGGGCAACGTGATGCGAAATTAATAATCCTATTAATAATTGATAAAATAATCCAATTTAAAAGGGGTGCTTGCCAATGGCAAACACCCCTTTTAAAAACAATTAAACAGCTTTTATAAT
>JABMPI010000552.1 GCA_013203755.1 Bacteroidota bacterium | reverse complement strand
GTAAAGGGGAAGTCGGAAGACGGAAGGGGGAAGGGGGAAGGGGGAAGATAAAAATTACTTATTCTACCTTCTGTCTCCCGACTCCCCATAAAACTATGGTTATCCCAAAAACAATAATTATTGAATTGTCGTTTCGAAGAAAGCAAGGTTTGTAAAACTGATAGCTTATGTGGGATTTCTCTCCGTCAACCGACGGATCGAAATGACAAAAGGGATGAAATATTACTTAATTCAACCCACCACAACAACAAGAATTTTCCTTTTACCAATTACTTCAAAAAGCAGTTCATTTTTTTATACTTTTGTGCCTTTTAGAAAACAAATAAAATCAGGGTAATACGGACAATAAATGAATCAATATTGAGTTTATCCTAAAGTCAATAAAATATCTGTTTGAAGAAACTTTTTTTACATACAATCGCACTATTAACAATAGTGTCGCTATTTTCCGGTTGTTCTACTGAAAAGAATACGCGTGCATCCCGAACTTTTCATAATGTAACTTCGCATTACAACATCTATTTTAATGCCAGCGAGAGTGTTAAGGAGGGTGTATTGAATATTGAGGAGAGCATTGAAAACGATTACACCAGAATTTTACCCATTTACAAAGCAAGCGACCCCTCTGCCGCCAAAATGGTAAAATCCGACATGGACAATGCGGTGGTAAAATGCTCGAAACTGGTGGAGATTCATTCCATTACAAAAAAGCCAAAACGTAAAAAGAAGCGTACACGAAAATACATAGAATTTTCCAGCCAGGAAGAATTCAATAAATGGATAGACGATAGCTACCTGTTAATTGGTGAAGCCTATTTTTACCAGCACAATTTTATGGCAGCCATCGATAATTTTTCGTATGTAATTAGAAAATATCCAGACGAAGACGCCAGCAACGAAGCTCGAATTTGGTTAATCCGCTGTTATTCTGAATTGGAACGTTTCATAGAAGCTTCAGAAGCAATTCAGGCCGTGCAAAACGAAGAGAATTTCCCAAGAAAACTGGAAAAGAAGTTGGCAATTGCAACTGCCGATTATTACATGAAACAGAAGGAATACGCTGAGGCCATCAAATTCTTAGATATTGCCATCAAAAAAATGTTTCTGAAAAATAATAAAGCAAGACTGCAATACATTGTTGCACAATTGTACCACGAAATTGGCAGAGAAGATGAAGCTTCGAAAGCTTATTTGGCAGTAACCAGAATGAATCCCGGCTACAAAATGGCGTTTAATGCAAAAATTAATGCCGCAGGTATATTTTCGGGAGAAGGCGATTCTGAAAAAATAAAAAAGGAGTTGCGCAAGATGTTACGCGACAATAAAAATATTGACTTTCAGGATCAAATATATTATGCTCTTGGGAATATCTATTTCAAAGAGGGAAACCGCGATGTTGCCACAGATAACTATAAATTGTCGGTTTCAAAAAGTTTTCAGAATCAGTTCCAACGTGCGCAATCTGCCATTACACTTGCCGATATTTATTTTGAGGATTTAAGGTATCGCGATGCACAATCGTATTACGACAGTGCAATGATAATTATTGACGAAACCTACCCTGATTTCAAACAGCTTGAAGCAAAATATAAAGGATTAACCAACTTAGTGGATAATCTGCTTGCCGTTGAACGGGAAGATAGTCTGCAAAAAATTGCGCTAATGCCGGAGCTTGAACGAGAATCGTTGATTGCCCGCCTAATGAAAGAGGAGCAAGAGGAACAACGCAACATGGAAAATCTCGCGCTACAAGGTGCGCAAGGTCAAGGTTACAATCGGTCGAACAGAAATCGGATGGGAATGGGAAACCGCCAATCGGGAGCCGGCTGGTATTTTTACAATCCGCAAACCGTTTCGTACGGAAGAGTTACTTTCCAGCAACAATGGGGCAAACGTAAACTTGAAGATGACTGGCGACGTTTTAATAAAAACACGATGTCGTTAGATGATGCGGACGAATTTTCCGCAATAGATTCCAGTCAAATGGTTTTCAGGGAAGAGGATCCCTTAAAAAAAGAATTTTACACCCAAGATCTTCCACTTACCGATTCGTTAATGGAAATATCGCACGAAAGAATTAGAGATGCACTGTATAATGCCGGTAAAATATTTAAATCTGAATTTGCCAATTATCCACGTTCTGCAGAATCTTTTGAGGAATTAAACAGAAGATATCCGGTAAACCAGAGGATACCCTTAACACCGTACGCAAGGCTTGTATAAACGCTCTGACGTATCTTTCGGGCATTGCCGGAAGGTGTCGCGTAGTTGCGCTTGTCTTCTCCCTTGACATTTCTCTGGGTATTGACC
>JABMPI010000551.1 GCA_013203755.1 Bacteroidota bacterium | reverse complement strand
ATACCTCGTCCGATGAGAACCGTTCAGTGAATTTTAAGAGCTCCTCTCCATTGAAAATATCCATATCTATCATTATTTCAAGCAAATATAATATTAATTAAGTAAACACCTCAATTATTTTTTATCAGTATATTCTCGATATGCAAATTGTTGATTTCGGATTTTTTGCTGTGAGTCCGCACATCGCTGCATTTTTATTGGTTTTTCCAATTACATTCACCACCGGATTTTTATTAGCTAAATATGTAACTTTCACAGCTTCAGAACTTCAAGGCAAAATTCAACTGTTTAGATACGGAGTAACCGTTTCCGGAGCAATTTTACTCAACTACTTTTTTTTAAAACTATTTGTGGAATACTTTGGTATGTACGCAACACTTTCTAAAGGTATAACTACTGTTATTGTGGTAATTTACAGTTATGTACTTCAACGCTATTTTTCGTTCAAAACAGAAGAAACTGCCACGGCAGAAAAAATAGCGGGTTAATTTCCTTTATGTAAGTAGCAGGAGTTAGTACTTTATTATTTTATTGAGAGTGATACTAATGTCACAAAATTACCAGCTAATTTACCTTTTCAATAGTTGCCAATTAAAAATGATTATCTTTATTTTTGTTAATGATATGAATGAAATTCGTCAAAAATATTATCCCACTGTTTTACAGGCAATTCACCTTATAATTTTATATATTTTCATTCAAACTATCGTCGATTTTCCGTTGGCGTTGTTTGATTATTACAATGGAACCGACCATTTATATCATCCAATAAAAAAGATTTTGTTAGGTGTTGGTTCTACCCTATTTATTCTGATTTATGGTTTTCGAAAATCAAAAGCTCCTTTCGGGAAAGTTTTTCCACTAAAGTTTTTTAATCCGCTGATTTTAATCCCTATTGTTACTTTTTTTTGGGCAGCGCATAATTTGTTAGAAGTAGTAGGTATCTGGATGAATTCATTTTTACCAGCTCCTACCTGGTTTTGGGAGTTATTTGGCAAAATATTCGACAGCGATTTTGGTTGGTGGGGTGCATTTTTTAAAGTGGCAGTAATTGCACCTGTTGTTGAAGAACTTATTTTTAGAGGATTAATTTTACAAGGATTCAGAAGAAATTACAACAGTTTTATTGCTGTTTTTATGTCGGCGCTATTGTTTGCTCTGTTTCATTTAAACCCCTGGCAATTTCCGGCAACCTTTATTTTAGGCCTTTTACTTGGCTGGGTAATGTTACGCACAAACAGTATTCTGCTCGTTATTTTAGGGCATTCAATTAATAATACACTTGTGTTACTTTCTATTACTTATTGGGAAACCATTCGCTCGCACTCCATTTATTTAATGGAAAAGAAAGATTTGTATTACACCAGCGCTCTTGTTATTTTGTGTTCGGTAGTATTTATTTATTTACTGAGTATTAGTTGGTGGAAGAAAAAAAGCAGTGACTAAAGCATAATAAACAAGAAAATACCAAGACTTTAAGTACCAACTCCTTAGACATTCATTTTTTTATTATCGTCAAATATATTTATCAATTTCACCATATATATTTTCAAAACTCTATTTTTATAGCAGACTAAAACAGAAGAAAATGGATTATGTATTAATTGCTTTCGGAATAATTTTTATAATAAGTGGAATTTTAGGCTGTATACTTCCTATAATTCCAGGGCCACCGTTAAGTTATGTAGGTTTGCTTTTATTACATTTCACCGAAAGATATCAGCTCTCAAATGAATCCTTAATTCTTTGGGCAATTATCACTGTATTTATTTATGGGCTCGATTTTGTAATTCCTGCATGGGGAACCAAAAAATTTGGAGGTAGCAAACGTGGCGTTAGGGGAAGTATTATCGGATTAATAATTGGAATGTTCGTTTTCCCACCCATTGGAATAATAATTGGGACATTTACCGGTGCTGTACTTGGTGAGCTATCTTCTGGCAAAGAATCCAAAGAAGCCCTTAAATCAGGATTTGGTTCATTTCTGGGATTCCTGGTTGGTACACTTTTAAAACTAATTGTTTCTGGAATGATGACCTGGTATTTTGCAAAGGAATTGATTACCGGATGATAATTTAAATTTTCTGATTTACAATAATTCTCTATTCTTTATAGTTCATTTTATAAAACATCCCATTTAAATCGTATTTTTACAGCGTGGCAAATAAAAAACCAAATACTACAGTTTCAAAAAGAAAACCTGTTAAAAAGAGAAAAAGCAGTTCTAAAAAAACGAGCAAAAAATTCAACGTTTTAAGATTTATAGGAAAATCTATTGCAGTCCTTTTTTTATTGGGTTGTTTATTTTTTATCCTTGTATTTTTAGGAGTTTTAGGCCCTGTTCCTTCAAAAAATCAATTGCACCAAATTAATAATCCTGTGGCTTCCGAGGTGTATTCTGCCGATGGTAAAGTGCTGGGGCGTTATTATGTTGAAAACCGCAGTAATTCAAGTTTTGAAGAAATTTCACCCAATGTAATTAATGCATTAATTGCTACCGAAGATACCCGTTTTTACCAACATCGGGGCATCGATGAAGTTGCGTTGGCACGCGTTTTTGTAAAATCGATATTAATGCGAAATAGCAATGCTGGCGGAGGAAGCACAATAAGCCAGCAGATTGCAAAGAATCTCTTTCCGCGGGTTAATTACGGTCCTTTTTCTATGCCGGTAAATAAACTGCGCGAAGCTATTATTGCATATCGTTTAGAACGTATTTACACCAAACAGCAGGTATTGGCATTGTATTTAAACACCGTACCCTTTGCCGAAAATATATTTGGAATTGAAGTTGCTTCGGAACGTTTTTTTTCTAAAAAACCTGCAAAATTAGCTATTCACGAAGCAGCAGTTTTGGTGGGCATGTTAAAGGCGAACAACTATTACAATCCCAGGACACATCCTGATCGGGCAAAAGCCAGGCGCAATGTAGTAATCGGGCAAATGGCGAAGTATGAATACATTTCGGAGCAGGAAGCCAAAACGTACAAAGCAAAACCTTTAGACGTAAAATATCGAATAATTTCGTACAATCAGGGGCCGGCACCCTATTTTCTTGAAAAGTTAAAACCCGAACTTTTAGAATGGTGCGAGGAGAACACAAACGAAAATGGTGATGCGTATAATTTATATACCGATGGTTTGAGAATAAAAACCACGATCGATTACAATTTGCAATTTTATGCACAACAATCGATGAAAGAGTATATGAAAAATTTGCAAACGGTTTTTAATAACCATTGGAAATCACGCGACCTTTTCAAGGAAAACCCAGCAATTATTAAAAGTGCAATTGCAAATAGTACAAGTTATAAAGGGCAGGCAAAAGCCGGAGTTAGTTACAATGAAATTCTAAAACAATACAACTCGAAAAAACCAACCACTCTATTTTCATGGGATGGTTTGAAGGAAGAAAATGTTTCTCGACTGGACTCATTAAAACATTACTTAAAACTGTTAAATGCCGGATTTTTAGCGATCGACCCACAACAAAGCACATTAAAAGCCTGGGTGGGTGGAATTGATTTTCGTTTTTTTAAATACGACCATGTAACTGCACCCCGCCAGACCGGCTCAGTTTTTAAACCTTTTGTTTATCTGGCAGCCTTAGAAAACGATGTACCTCCCGATAAATATTTTGTTAATCAATTTAAAGTTTATGAAGATTATCAGGATTGGGCACCACGGAATTCGCATAACGATTACAGCGGATATTACACAATGAAAGGAGCCTTGGCAAAGTCGTTAAATACTGTTTCGGTGGAAGTGTTATTGGAAGCCGGAATTGATAAAACAATTGATATTGCTGAAAATTTGGGGATTTCTGCAGATTTGCCCGATTATCCTTCGCTGGCACTGGGAGTGGCTTCTATCTCTTTAAAAGAGATTGTGGAGGCATACGCAGGAATTGTAAACGATGGGAAACCTGTTGAAGCGCACTACTTGCTAGAGATTGCCGACGGAAATGGAAATGTATTAGAAACATTTGAATATGAATTGGAAGATGATCCGGTTGTATCTCCTGAAAATTGCCGTGCAATAATAAATATGATGGAGGCAGTAGTTGATGGTGGAACTGGTCGTGGAATTCGGACCGTTTATAATATTGGTGGCGACTTTGCCGGAAAAACGGGAACCACCCAAAATAACTCGGATGGTTGGTTTATAGGAATTACACCAAATCTTGTAACCGGATGTTGGGTTGGAGCAGACGACCCACGTGTACATTTTCGCACCACAACATTGGGGCAAGGTGCGTACATGGCGCTTCCCATAGTTGCAAAGTTCTTTCGTAAAACCTACAGCGATGCAAAATTTGCTTCCTTAAAAAATAGTTCGTTTACTTCGCCCCAACCAGAATTACTGGCCATGCTAAACGAACCAAGCTTCAGAGAGATATTGGATATTGAAAAGAGAAAATTTGATATTGCAAGTATCTTTAAAAAAGATGAAGAAAAAACCTCACTTCAGAAAAAAGAAAAAACGGCAGCAAAATCATCACCCAAAAAGGAAAGAAGGGTTTGGTCTAAAATCAAAGATATTTTCAAAAAGAAGGATAAGAAATAAACTACTATAAACTGAAAGTGCCATAGTTTTATAATTCGAATGAAATTTAGTTATTTTATTGATTTAAGAACCAAGAACATCGATTAACCAATATTGAAGTATTCAATACATTATGAATTAATCTTAAATCTGGGAATATTTAATATGCCCGCTGAAAAACTATTTCACTTATTCCCGCGGGTTTTTTATTTGTTTCATCTACAAAAATTCGAACAGTTAGTTTCCCATCTTTTACTTTTACCACCCTTTCCGGAGTCCATTTAAATTCACCAGCTTGTAATGAATAAGTTGTTGCAGAAACACCTTCAAACTCTATTTTTTGCCAGGAAGGTAAATTAGAATCACCCATTTTAGCACGAATACGATAAACTCCATTATGTATATTTATTTCGTAATCGAACCAATTGTTAGGATTTGTAAAAGAAGCTTTTTCTTGCGAGAACATCACTTTCCATAGCTGTGCATTTGTCTCTTCGCTCAGCGCTGACAGTACTACCCTGTCTGTTGTATTCCATCGCCCAATTCTCCAGCCTTTGCCTAAATACCCTTCAAAAGCGGCTAAATTTTTTTCATTTCCATGTAAATCTTTACGCTGACCAAACTGAATTTTTCCTTTAGAAAAGAATTTATTAAAGTTATACGTCTGCTTAAAATACAATTCATAAAGCTGTGGGAAAAAGTTTACCGCACAAAAGAATTTTGAATTGAAATTTGGAATGGTGTCCGATTTCAAAACTGCAAAATGCAAATGCCCCCATAATTCGTCGCCCCAAATATTACCAATGGGTTCGCCGCGTATTAATCTATCTCCTTCCTTAACTTCAACTTTCCGGTTATACAAATGGTTGTACACATAATAGATTCCACGCTGCGATTCACTTTCGAGAAGTACACAAGTTTCATTTTTAAAATTATCCGTCTTCACCCAAACTACCCTACTATTTTCAATGGCAACAACCCAATGTTTTTCTTTTCCACGCGCATCGTGTAAATCAATGTCTATTCCGCCATGCGATTGATAATCCTTATTCTCTTTGCTTTTATACGAAAACATATGGCTATCTTCTTCTGCATTCCATAAAAATCCATCGTTAAAACTTATGGGAAATAGATATTTATTGGGATCTAAAAGTGGTTCTTTAAAATTTGACAGACAGATTATTGCATCTTTTTGTAATAATGAATGAATTTCGGATTTAGTATCCAGTGCTTTTACATTTTTATTGTCGGCAACAAATATCCGAATTCCACCAGTGACCCAAGGTAAAGTGCGGCGACTAACTTTTAACCAAACGGTATCATTACCAATTTTAAACTGGTTGAAATGATTTTTAAGCTGCAATAATTTTACTTCAGTGTCTTGATAAATTACCGATTCTCCAACATCTAAATTGAAATAAGACCCTTTCCCCCATTGAAAATCGGGCTGTATCTGAGCCTGAAGTTTTATAAAACCATTCAAACTCAAAAAGAGAACAAGTATGTATCCAAAATATTTCAATCTTTCATTTTAAAACTTTCATCGCTTTTAGAAAATGGAAAATCAGCTTCTCGTTCATCCAAAAGCTTTTGAAATTCTGCTTTCAATTTCATTTCCGGTTCCAATAGATTTGTAAGAGGTGCTATTTCCGACGTATCTTTTACGGTATTGAAGAAACGTCCGTCTTGATACAGTTTATATTCATCGTTCATTACCCACCTATTATGTAGTTTACCTCCCCAACGAGGAGAATAATGAATAAAAATTTTATCTTGAATTGTCTGGTTTTGGTCGGTTACTATTGGTAATATACTTTTCCCATCAGTTTTAAAATCCAATAAATTAACTCCGGCAGCATCGCAAATTGTAGGTAAAATATCTACAAATGAAATTATCGATTCCACCACTCTTTTTCCTTTCATTTGTTCTGGCCACGAAAATACAAAAGGTACATGGTTTCCAGTGTTTTTGGTAAATCCTTTCCCTCCTGTTACCTGCGCATAATTTGTTGAAGACACCACAGAAGGATGTGTTCCATTATCGCCAGTAAAAATAAATAGTGTATTCTCCCAAACTCCTTTTTCTTTAAGCTTTGCCTCCAACTGACCAATTATTTTATCGGTGTAATTAACCATATCGGCAAAATAAGCGGTATCCTTTTCATATCTTCTGCTTGGGTCTGCCCACTCCGGAGAATCGGGAGTGGGGACAAAGGGGTCGTGTACCAAAACCATAGGGTAATACACAAAAAACGGCTGTTCAGCTTTTCTGTCGATAAAGTCAGAAATGTAATCGGCAAATATCTGCGGTCCGTAGGCATTTACATCCCGCGGTAAGTCTTTTCCATTTTGAGTAACCAGTGGGTTAGCAAAACGTTCTCCGTCTTTTTTAGCACGGTTTAATTGCCACAAACAATACTCGTCAAATCCAAAATGATATGGTCGGTTAACATCCTGATTGTTTTCGTTATCCCGGTTTAATCCGTTTAACTGCCATTTTCCGGCAATTAATGTGGCATAACCAGCGTCTTGCATTAAATTACCAAATGTTTTTTGGTTCGTATTCAGATAACCAAAGTCTTCATAATTTCGGTAATTGAATTTACCCGTCATTATTTTTACTCGCGATGGTGTGCAAAGTGGTTGCGAATAAGCATGTTCAAACCGAAGTCCGTTCTCAGAAAGTCGATCGATATTTGGTGTAAGATACTCTGTACTTCCGTTAGCACCAATACATTCGTAACCCATATCGTCGGCCATAATAAGCACAATGTTGGGACGTTTAACCTCTTTGTTTGTACAAGATGTAAACCCAACAAATAGCAACAAACAATAAAAAATAATGTATTTTTTCATAATAGTTTCAAAATTACGGAATTATTAGTGCATCCCTATTATTAATATGTTTTCTTAATTTTTTTGAAAGCTCCTCCACTAACTTTCTATTCTCTTTTTTTTCGGAAATATTTATCGTTTCTTCCGGATCTTCATTCAAATTATACAACATTCGATCGGTTGTTTCACCTGTTTTATCATTTAACCATTCGGTGTATGTGTGAGACATGGTTACCATTGTTTCACCCTTAATCCAACGGCAATAAACTTCCTCTTTCCAGGGTTGATTTGGGTCTTCTGCCAGCGTTACAAAACTTTTTCCCTGCAAATGAAAAGGCTTCTCCAAACCAGCTAATTCACAGAGCGACGGATACACATCGACATACTCAACCAGGGCATTCGTCTGAATATTTTTTATTTTACCGGGAGCTTTCAAAATTAGTGGTGTGTGTAATACTTTTTCGAAGTTGCAATGTTTGCACCAAAGATTGTGTTCGCCCAAATGCCAACCGTGATCGCCCCAAAGTATTACAATTGTATTTTCTGCCAGCCCTTGTTTCTCCAATTCATTTAAAACTTTACCAATTTGCGCATCGGTATAACTCACACAAGCATAATAACCATGAATTAGTTTTCGCATAAAGTCCTCTTCCATCGGCCCCTTATCAGGCACATCGGTATAATTTCGTAATTCGCCAAAGTTGTGCATACAAACCTCCGGAGCTTTTTCCGGTTTTTGCATGTTTTCAGGAAGTTCAATTTCATCGAAATCGTACATGTCCCAATACTTTTTAGGTGCGTTAAACGGGAGATGAGGTTTCATAAATCCAACCGCCAGAAAAAAAGGTTCCTCTGTTGATTTAAAATCCTGTATTTGGCGAATCGCTTCCTCGGCAATCATTCCATCCGGATAAATATGGTCGGGTGCATCGGGCGATTCAAAAGAAGGACCGTTTATTCCATTTCCATTTGGTCGGGGTTCAATCTGTTTATGCGATTCAGGCAAAACATAAGCTTGCCAACCTTGCCAGTCGCCGGTTGGTAACCAGGGTTTTTCACTCCAGCTGCCTTGCCCATCTGTTGGATGATGATAAATTTTACCCAATGAAACTGTTTTGTATCCATTGTTTTTAAAGTGCATGGGCAAACTTACAATGCCGGATACATCTTGATCTTGCCAACAGCTAAAATTTAAAAACCGATTTCTGTTTGGGCGGATACCGGAAAGAATACTAGCACGCGAAGCACCACAAACCGGAATATTACAATAAGCACGGTTAAAAGTTAAACCCGATTCGGCCAACTTATCTATGTTTGGCGATTTAATGTGCGACTGCCCATAACAACCTAATTCAGGGCGAAGGTCGTCTACAGCAATAAAAAGCACGTTTGGTTTCTTGTTTTGAGCGGTAAGAGAAAAAGTTGCAATAAATAAAGAAAATAGTAGAATAACCGTTCTCATTGTATCAAATTTTATCGATGAAATTTTTCTGAAATAAACTTCAATCCATCATAAAGTCCAGTTCGCCAATAACTCCATTGGTGACCACCATTTCTTGTTCGGTATTCATGAAGAATTCCCAAGTCACGCATTTTAAGATGAAGTGCGGAGTTTCCTCTGTATAGAAAATCATCATCTCCGCAATCGATGTAATAATTTATCGATTTTAATTTTTCGAGTTGAACACTTTCCAGCAAATGCAAAGGGCTGTTTGCTTTCCAATGTTCACTAACTTTTCCAACCAGTTTTGGTCCATAAATATCTTTGAAGTAACCATCGTACTTATCGTTTGCTAAAATCTCTTCATCTGTAAAAGTACCGGCGCTCAATGCTACACACGACGAAAACAAATCAGGATTTCGCATTGAAAGTAACAATGCGCCATTTCCACCCATTGAAAGTCCGGCAATTGCACGGAACTCCTTTTTAGAGCGAACACGGTACTGTTTTTCGATAAACGGAATAAACTCCTTTACAAACATATCCTCCCAAGGGTCGTCCCCATTAAAACTATTGATATACCACGACACTTTTCCGTCTGGCATAACAATAATACACGACGAAAAATCGCCATTTGAAATACCTTTGTCTGCAATTTGGTTAGCCTCTCCAAACTGAATCCAACCAGTTTCATCGTCTGAATAACCATGCAATAAATATAATATCGGATAACTTCTATTGGAAGTTTCATAATCGGGTGGCAAATAAACTGAGTATTCAACCGGATAATTCACCAATTGACTTTCAAACTCTAACGATTCGATTACTTTACCATTCTGCGCAAACAACGAAATAGTTAAAAAAGAAGTAAAAAAAAGAAGTAAAATATTCTTCATGATTTAGGTATTTATTCAGAATAACAAAGCTATTAATTATATGAGATTTGCACACCCAAAATATAACTTTTAATCTCCACCTTTTTAATTTAATTACTAAGTTTGACACAAAATAAAATAGACAACCATTATGAATAAATTTCTGTTTCTGTTAACTGTTATTACAGTCATTTTCTCGTCTTGTGCAAAAGATAAAACGCTGGTTGAATTTCAATCAAATCAATTTCTAATTGGCATCGACATCAAAGGAAACGTTGCGCAATTAGTTGACAAGCAAACCCTAAAGGATTACATTTCAACAGATACTATTTCTCCTCTCCTATCAATTATGGTGAATTCGGAAATAATTTATCCGCTTTCTGCCACATATAAAAATGAAATTCTTTCTCTTCAATTTGAAGGAAATTTGAAAGCTACAATTAAAGTTGAAGAGAAACCAACTCATGTAACTTTTGAACTTATCGAATTTAATCATGCTGAAAATGTGGAGCTGGTTGTTTGGGGGCCTGTTCCCACCACCATTAGAAAGATAATTGGTGAAACGGTTGGAGTTGTTCGTGGCGAAGAGTTTGCCATTGGAATGCAGGCGCTAAATCCAAAAACCCTGGGCGGTTTTCCCTGGACAGGTAACGATTGTATGCCTTCTTTCGATATTTTTGAGCAGGAAGATTATTCTGATTTGAGTGAAGAGAACAAACAACACACTTTATACCGCGTGGAAGCTGCCAAGCCAGAAAAATTTGGAAGTACATTACAATCTTATTGTAGAAATAGAAACAAAGAGCGCATTATTGAAAACTTAAATCACAAGCGTTTTATATCGCCTGTTTATGATGATGGCGGTTTTATTGGCTCAAAAATAGCACTGTTTGGATGTGTGGTTGAAAAAACATTGGAAACTCTTGGCAATATAGAAATTGAGGAAGGGCTTCCCCACCCAACCATTGATGGAAAATGGGGAAAGGAAGCGCGTTCTGCTTCTGCTGCATATTTAATTTACGGGTTTAATGAACAGAACATTAACGAAGCCATTGAATTTACCAAACAAGCCGGACTTCGTTATTTATATCATCCCGGACCATTTAAAAACTGGGGGCATTTTGAACTGAACGAAAGTGAATTCCCTAACGGCTGGGACGGAATGAAAAATTGCGTTGAGATAGCAAAAAAAGAGGGAATTCATTTGGGACTCCACACCCTTTCTAACTTTACAACAACTGACGACCCGTATATAACTCCGGTACCAGACAAACGATTGGCAAAAGTAGGTTCGTCTGTTTTAGTAGTTGATATTGACGCAACACAAACTGAAATAGCCATTGAATCGCCTGACTTTTTTAATCAGTTTGAAAACAACCATTTGCATGGAGTAATGATTGGCGAAGAGCTAATTCGCTATGGAACGGTTTCGGAATCTGCCCCATGGAAATTATTGAACTGCGAACGTGGCGCGTGGAAAACCAAAGCAGCTACACACAAAAAAGGCGATGAAACCAGCAAGTTAATTGACCACGGTTATAAAGTGTTTTTAACCAATACAGAACTGAGTATAGAACAAGCAGAGCGTTTGGCAGAACTATATAACTATTGCGGATTACGCCAGATTTCGTTCGATGGATTGGAAGGAAACCGCTCGACAGGAATGGGGAATTATGGAGAAATTATTTTTACTAATTCGTGGTACAATAAACTTACTGATGATGCAAAAAACCACCTGATTATAGATGCCAGCCGCACCACACATTATTTCTGGCACATATACAGCCGCATGAACTGGGGCGAGCCCTGGTACGCTGGTTTCCGCGAAAGTCAGACAGAATACCGCATGAAAAACCAAAAGTATTTCCATCGCAACTTAATGCCAGGTATGTTGGGTTGGTTTAGTATGCGAAACAATACTCCGGTTGAAGACATTGAATGGATGCTGGCACGCTCTGCCGCTTACAATGCAGGTTATGCTTTTGTTACAGGCGACAGACCAATGAAAACAAACGGGCAGGCAGCAGAGATATTAAAATTGATTGGAGCATGGGAAAAAGCCAGAATGGCAGATGCTTTTACTGAAGAACAGAAAACAAGAATGCAAGACATCAACACCGATTTTAGTTTAGAAACATTGAGCGAAAATCATTGGAATCTGCGACAAATCCATTCTTCTATTTTTAAACACGAAGCCAAAATTCGTCAACCCGGCGAGCCACTGTTTTCTACTTTCGAATTCGAAAATAACGAAAGTGATGCCACAATGAATTTTATCCTTACTGCGCAAGATGCTGATATTTCAACTATTAAAATTGAAATTGATAACAGTCGTGAAGTGAAAATTCCGATTTCGCTGGCAGCGGGAGAATCGATAAAATATTTGGGTGGAGAAACAGCTGTGATTTTAAGCCCACTACTAAAAAAAGTAAAAGAGATTAAAATTAATCCTGCTCAGTTGAAACTGAGTAAAGGGAAACATTCTATTGTTTTCGATTGCTCATTCAGTAATAAAGGAAAAGAGCCAGCGGCTAAATTTGAAGTTCGTATTCCGGGGAAAGCGGAAAAGATTGGAAAATAAGTAAATAATTAATTTTACTGAAAAAGGGGATTGCATCTAAACAAAAGATTCAATCCCTTTTTTGCTTTACTACCAATTATTTTTTATTTTTATAATCGTAAATCCAAAATCTAACAAGCACTTAAAATTTTTAAAAATGAAGTAACCCTATAAAATTCTAAAACACATTTATCACCAATCTTACTTTTTATTGATGATAACCCTATGTAACTAAACTCTCGCCTCCCGTTTTGGCAAGCGGATGGAAGGCTCTACTTTTTTTCATTACTAATAATTTAAAACTTTAATATTATGGGAAATATGTCTGAAGCAAAAAAACGAGATTTTGTAAATCAGTTGATTACAATACTCAAGCAAAACGCGCAATTATTTATTGATAAGGGCTACGATCCGGCAAATAGAATTGCTGAATTGGAAGAATTTTTAAACGAAACAGAAATTGCTGAAGCCAGGCAAACTGAGGCGGAAGCCGCAGCAAAAGATGCGACCAAATTATCTCAGAAAACACTCGACAAAACCTACCGTGAAGGATCGGCAACTGTTGAACTTATTTCAGGTTTGCTGGGAAAAGACAATAACCTGCTTCGTGAAATCCGTAAAATGAGGAAATAAACAAAAGTAAAATGCCGGGATAAAATTTTATTGGGTCAACACTCATGAAATTTATCGCTTGCCTGTCCCGGATTTCTTTTCTTCTCCCCTTCTACTCCTTCAAAACACATAAAAACGCAATAAAAATTCAGGTAATTTCTTTCCGTACCCCCGTACCAATCATCGGTACCCACGTACCGATACGCCGTACCCTGGTACCATAAACAAGTACGCAGGTACCAACACTCCGTACGAAGGTACGAGACTTTGGTACGCTGGTACGAGACTCTGGTACGCCGGTACGAGACATCCGTACCTTGGTACGAAGGCTTCGTACCAAGGTAATTGTTCTTCGTACCGCGGTACAAAGCTTTGGTACCTGAGTTAAAATCTGCTGAAAGTGTTATGAATAAAGGGATTTGTAAGCTTTTATTATAAGTAGTCTTTGCAAGAAAACTCCAAATACTGCGTTATTCTCGTTTTGAAAACAGTCATTCACAAAAGTGAACTCCTTGATTTTCAAAACTTCGAAAGCCTTGTCTTT
>JABMPI010000550.1 GCA_013203755.1 Bacteroidota bacterium | reverse complement strand
GGATTATTAATTACAGTTTTATCTCTTTTGACGATAGTAATGAGTCATCGCAGGTGAATCTCGATTCCTTATCTAAAGCAGCAAATCAGTTTTGTAAATTCATTTTTAAAGTTGCATGGGGCATACCATTTTATGGTTTACTTTTTATTGTTTCGTTAATTTATATTTCGTTAGTTTCGGTTTGGGCAGGAATGTCGATTGTAGTAGCATCTGCATTTTATGTTGGATTAATTTGGTTGAATCGGGAAAATATTGAAAAATTACACACTTCTGAATATCAGCATTTAAAAGAAAAAGGAGAAGTATTAAATCGAAGTTGGAACAATCGTAAATTCATTAAACTTTCCGGTAGCGAAAAAAAAATAACTTCAGAATCTGTTGAAACGTTAGGGCTGTTTCTAGATACTAAGGCGGAGTTAAAAAGAATAACGAAGCGCATAGAAAACTGGTTTTTTGTGTGGGCAATATTAACGACACTTTTTGTTGTAGGTGTTACTTTACTTTTTGGTGAAGCTGAATTACAACAAGTCTGGCAGCTAATAATAAGCTGGGGAGCAATCTTTTTATTTGCATTTTATGGACTAAAAAACTTGTTAATTAATTATTGGAATGCAAAAATATCTTTTCGCTTTTTTTATAACAGAATAGCCAGTGAACTTTCTCTTGAGAAAAATGAGAAATTGGTGGATGGATCAAACGAAGTTCTTCCAATAAAGAAACTGGAAGCAGAAAATATTGGATTTGCATTTTCCGGGCAAATTCCTGTTTTTCAAGATATTAAATTTACTGCCGAAATTGGAGAAATAACTGCTGTTTATGGTGCAACCGGAAGTGGGAAAAGTGTAATGGTTTCAATATTGAGCCGCATTCTACCTTTGCAAAGTGGCGAAATTACAATTAATAATTCCAGCTGGTCAGAAATCAATGATTTTACGTGGAGGAAAAATACTTCAACTGTTTTACAACCTGTTCAGTTACTTAAGGGTACTGTACTCGAAAATATAGGCTGCAGTTCAAAATATTCCGAGCCGGAAAAAATAATTTCGTTTTGCAAAGAAATGGGATTTGATAATTTTTTTAAGGAATTTCCAAACGGTTATTCTACAACGTCAAATAATGTGTCTGCCGGACAAAAACAACTGATCGCTTTTGCAGCTGCACTATACAGAAAACCCAGATTATTGTTGTTAGACGAGCCTTTTGTTTTTATGGATCTGGAGATGTCTTTTTTTTGTATGGAACTTCTCCATAAAATAAAAACCGAAATGATGATTATTATTTTTACCGGAGTTAAAAAGACAAAATCTAAAGTGGATAAGTTTTTTGTTTATAAAATGATTGATTACAATTATGTTTGATCGCACGAAATAGAAATGAATTTTCTATCTTTCCATCTCAAAACTAAAGCATGACCAAATTTCCACATTATTTACAACCCGATGCCATGGATTGCGGCCCAACCTGTTTACGGATTGTGGCTAAACATTTTGGTAGGCACTATAATTTGGAAACGCTTCGCGAACTAACATGGAAATCCCGGGATGGGGTGTCGTTGTTAACTATTAGCGATGCTGCTGAGAAAATTGGGTTTCGGAGCCAGGGTACCAGAATAGTTTTGGGGGTACTTCTAGAAGCAAATTTACCAGTTATTCTGCATTGGAATCAAGACCATTTTGTTGTTCTTTATAAAATTAGAAAAGGCCGAAAAGGGTTGGAGTTTTATATCTCGGACCCGGCGCACGGTTTGGTAGTTTACAACAAAGATGAATTCTTGAAATGTTGGGCTTCAACACAACAAGAAGGTGAACCAGCCGGAATTGCACTGCTTTTAGAGCCCACTGCCGATTTTTATAAAGAGGAAGGGGAAAAAGTAAATAAAACCGGCTTCAAATATTTGTTCTCGTATTTAAAACCTTATCGAAAGTTAATTACTCAATTGCTTTTGGGGTTTTTAACCGGAAGTATTCTTAGCCTCATTTTCCCATTTTTAACGCAAGCAATTGTAGATGTTGGTATCTCTACCAATAATTTAAGTTTTATTGTGCTGGTATTAGTAGCTCAGTTGGTGCTTACAATTAGTCAAACAGCCGTAGGATTTATTCGCAGCTGGATAATGTTGCACACTAGTACCCGCATTAGTATTTCATTAATTTCCGATTTTCTGCTAAAGTTAATGAAGCTCCCCATCCGGTTTTTCGACACAAAATTAATTGGCGATCTTCGACAGAGAATCGATGATAACGATCGAATTCAATCGTTTTTAACCGGCAATTTGGTAAGCATGTCATTTGGCATTTTCACCTTTATAATTTACAGTTTTGTAATGGCATATTACGACTGGAAAATACTCCTGGTTTTTTATGTGGGAAGTATCTTCTATGTTTTATGGATTCTACTTTTCCTGAAAAAAAGAAAGGAATTGGATTACAAACGTTTTAGTGTGGCTTCGGCAAACCAAAGCAATGTTTACCAATTAATTACCGGAATGCAGGAGATTAAACTCAATAATTGCGAAAAGCAAAAACGTTGGGAGTGGGAGCGTATTCAGGCAAAACTGTTTAAAGTAAGTGTAAAAGGTTTAATGTTGAACCAAAATCAACAGGCAGGTTCTATTTTAATAAATCAAATTAAAAATATTCTTATTTCGTTTATTGCGGCAAAAGCAGTTGTTGAAGGCGACATGACACTGGGTATGTTGGTAGCGGTACAATATATAATTGGGCAACTAAACGGTCCGCTGAATGAATTTATTGGTTTTATTCGCGCCGGGCAAGATGCTAAAATCAGTCTCGAACGTTTAGGAGAGATTCATAATAAAGAAGAGGAGGAAGAGCATACAGATATTTTCAAAAATTTCGAATTACCACAAAATAAAGATGTATCAATTGAAAATGTTTCCTTTCATTACGAAGGGCCAAAATCGCCTCGTGTTTTGAATAAAATAAATCTGATAATTCCGCAGAATAAAATAACTGCAATTGTTGGAGCAAGTGGAAGTGGTAAAACAACTTTGATTAAATTGTTGCTTGGTTTTTATCCACCAAACGAAGGTAGAATTGAAATTGGCGGAATTGGATTAAGTCAGTTTAGTATGGAAATGTGGAGGGGCAGTTGTGGCGTTGTTATGCAAGATGGCTTTATATTTTCCGATACCATATCTAATAATATCGCAGTTGGAGCTGATTTTCCGGATAAAGAGAAATTACTTCACGCAGTAAAAACCGCCAATATTGGTGATTATATTGAAGCGCTTCCGTTGCGTTACAATACTAAAATTGGACAAGAAGGAGTTGGTTTAAGCCAGGGGCAAAAACAGCGAATTTTGATTGCTCGTGCGGTTTATAAAAACCCGGAGTTTCTTTATTTCGACGAAGCAACAAATGCATTGGATGCTAATAACGAAAAGGTTATTCTGGAGAATTTAAATGAATTCTATAAGGGAAAAACCGTAATTACAGTGGCGCATCGTTTGAGTACGGTTAAAAAT
>JABMPI010000549.1 GCA_013203755.1 Bacteroidota bacterium | reverse complement strand
GTTCACCTAGATACAATGGTGAACCAAACATCATAATAATATATACATTCTAATCTATTCGGCTTGAATGAATATCGAAAAACATTCAACCCGGTGGGCGAATTCGCTATCTGTAACGCGCTGACCACCTGAACATAATAACCATTATTGAACTTTTATGAGCTGCTGTACCCGTACCGGGAGTTGTTACTTTAGCTCAGAAAACTCCAATAATAGCACATTATATGCAGGGTGTCTTAGTATCCCAATGTCCCTGTTAATTATTATCTTTGAAATAAGTTATTTGAATTATTAATCAGGAAATGTTTCCATCATGTTTCCACTTTGAGAAAAATCAGTTAGAGGATTGAGCGTAAGTGCCTGTCTTTAAATGACAAAAGGAGCTGAAAATCAACTCCTTAAGTGCCCAGAACAAGACTCGAACTTGCACGGGAAATAATTCCCACAAGGCCCTCAACCTTGCATGTCTACCAATTCCACCACCTGGGCATTTTATTATTTAAAAAAACGTGAGTGCAAAACTATAAAATTTCTCTTAACTGAGATAAATTACTTTGAAAATGTTTTACGTTCGTATGCTTCTTCCAATTTTGCGTTTACAATTATTCCATTTTTAATTGTGAAATAATGTCGCTTAGTTTTTTTAACCATTGGAGAAATCATTGGATCAAGCGCTAATTTCCCTTGTGCAATTTCAGTGCTTCTTAACTCTTCAATTTTTTCAAATACATACACTTTTTCATCGCCACGGTCGAAAATTGTTTTAGGCTTTCCAAATTCCTCCTCTAAAACCGACGACGGTTTACCTTTAAATGTTCTTGTTAGTTTCTTTTGCTGACTGCAAGAAGTAGCAAAAATAACAAAGAGTAAAAGAAGTATTTTATTCAAATAATTTTTCATATATATTCTTTTGTTTTAATATGAATAATGACTCTAAAATCTAAGTCAATTAATCATGCTCGTTTCATGTCGCCGAAATTAAGTAGAATTTAATTAACACAGTTTAATTTATATCTATTTAACTTATCTGTTGTTGAAAAGTAGTTGCTTATTCTATTGAACTTACATTTCTCCCAATTATTATTTTTTATCTTTGTGGCGTGTTTTAAAACATGTTTGTCACTTAAATTTACGCTGCAAAATGATTCAATTTTTCAGAACAAAAAACAAAAGTATAATAGCAGTTCATTCTGCCAATTCTTTAGTGCCGGAAAACGTTGAAAAACTAAACTGGTTATTCTCAGAATCTGAGTTTATTTCCGACGATACTTTAAATGGTTGGTTTGTTGGACCACGCCGTGAAATGCTTACTCCGTGGAGTACAAATGCTGTAGAAATCACTCAGAATATGGGCATTGAAGATTTAATCAGGATAGAGGAGTTTTTTCAGGTTGAAAATGAAAAAGCTGGTTTCGACCCAATGCTTCAGTCGTTGTACAACAACCTAACGCAAGATATATTTACCATCGATAAAAAGCCCGACCCTGTTTTAAATATCGATGATATTGCAGCTTTTAACCAGCAAGAAGGTTTGGCTTTGAGCGATGAAGAAATCGAATACCTCAACAACGTTTCAAAAGAAATGGAGCGCCCATTAACTGACGGAGAGGTGTATGGTTTTGCTCAAGTGAATTCAGAACATTGCAGACACAAAATATTTAACGGAAATTTCATCATTGACGGAAAAGAAATGGAATCGTCACTTTTCCAGATGATTAAGAAAACTTCTAAAGAAAATCCCAATTATATCATTTCAGCATACAAAGACAACTGCTCATTTGTTCAAGGACCGGTTGTAGAACAGTTTGCTCCAAAAACACAAGATAAACCAGACTTTTTTGAAATAAAAGATATTGAAACTGTTCTTTCTCTGAAAGCAGAAACGCATAATTTCCCAACAACGGTTGAACCATTTAATGGTGCAGCAACCGGAACAGGCGGTGAAATTCGTGACCGAATTGCCGGAGGAAAAGGAAGTTTGCCAATTGCCGGAACTGCTGTTTATATGACCTCGTATCCGCGCACCGAAGCACACCGCTCGTGGGAACAAGCCACCGACGAACGCGATTGGTTGTATCAAACTCCCGAAGAAATTCTGATAAAAGCATCAAACGGTGCCAGCGATTTTGGAAATAAATTTGGTCAGCCAATTATTACCTGGTCGGTTTTAACTTTCGAACATTTCGAAAACGAAAAGAAATACGGTTACGATAAAGTAATTATGCAGGCCGGAGGAATTGGCTTTGCAAATAAAAGAGATAGTTTAAAGGATGAACCTAAAAAAGGTGACCGCGTAGTTTTACTCGGTGGCGATAATTACCGCATTGGAATGGGCGGCGGTGCCGTTTCGTCAGTGGCTACCGGCGAATTTAAAAACGACATTGAATTAAATGCGGTGCAGCGTGCTAACCCCGAAATGCAAAAAAGGGTGTACAATGCCATTCGCGCTTTAAGTGAAGCTGGCGTAAATCCAATTATTTCAATTCACGACCACGGTGCCGGCGGACACTTAAATTGCCTTTCGGAATTGGTTGAAAGTACGGGTGGTAAAATCGATACTTCAAAACTTCCTGTTGGCGACCCAACACTTTCTCAAAAAGAAATTATTGGGAACGAGTCGCAGGAGCGAATGGGCCTGGTTATAAAAGCTGAAAATCTGGAATTGCTGAAAAATATTTCTAAACGTGAACGTGCTCCAATTTATGATATTGGAGAATCAACCGGAGATATGCAGTTTACTTTCGAAAATTCCAAGACTGGCGAGAAATCAATCGACTGGCAGTTGGGTTACATGTTTGGTAGCCCACCAAAAACAGTTTTAAAAGATACTACTATTGTTGCCAATTTTGCTGAATTGGAATACAACACCGACGAAATAAATACTTTAGTTGAAAATGTAATTCAACTAGAGTCTGTGGCTTGTAAAGATTGGTTGACAAACAAAGTTG
>JABMPI010000006.1 GCA_013203755.1 Bacteroidota bacterium | reverse complement strand
TTATTACATCATTTATTTAATGAACTCTGCTTGTTTTAGCGGCTGCAAAAGTAAACATCATTCCTTCCTATACAAACTTATTTGAAACGTTTTTAAAAGAAAAAGACACAGTTTTACGCAAGCAACTGAATATCAATACAGGTTGCCTTCAATAATAAAGAGAATCAATGTTACGCAAATATTACCACAGGGTTACATGGCATATAATACACCTGGAAATTGGTAAATATTTCAACTTTAAAAAAGCAAAAAAAATGCCCTGTACTATTCGTACCGGGCATTTATACAATAAAGTTTGTCTATAAAGTTCGACTTCTGCATTGCGCTCGTCATAAAAACAGTTATATACAAAAGCAAACTCCTTTATTTTCTGACGTTGTAAACTTTCAAGCTAAAACACTTTTATGCACAGACTTCATATATTATATATACTACTTCAAAAATAATTCGATTACCGGTATTTCAACATTTGGTTTATTTACAGGTAATTTTAGATTAATATCATTTTCGCTTGTTTCTTGTTTAATCCAATGCCCACTCGGTTTGCCTATTTTAATTTCAGAAGCATCGTTTAAAAACTGCGCATACTTTACTTTATCTCCAAATCCTCGCAAAAGGAAATTCTGCAAAGGATAATCGAGCAAGTGAATATACAATCTATTGGTTTCCGCATTGTATGTTAATAATGTATTGTCGGGTACAATAAATTCCTCGGGAGCCTCGGTACAACCATAAATTGCCCGGCTATTCACTTTCATCCATTTTCCCATTTCACTTAAAGCATGGTCGGCACGATGATCGAATGTACCACGAGCTGTAGGGCCAACATTCAATAATACATTTCCTCCTTTACTTACCGATTCAATTAATAACACCAATAATTGTTTTGGATCTTTCCAGGTAAGTTCATCGCGATAATATCCCCACGAACCGGAAAAAGTCTGGCAGGTCTCCCATGGAATTTTGACTCCATCTTCTTCAGGCCATTTTTGAACCTTAAATTGTTCGGGCGTAGTAAAATCCCAACCACCTGCATAATCTTTTAAATCGGCACGGTCGTTTACCAGAATTCCAGGTTGTAACTCGCGAACCATTTTCATTAATTCTTCCGACCCCCAATCGTTTTTATCTTTCCCAAACGTTCCCGGGAAAGAATAATCCAACCAAAGAATATCAACTTGTCCGTAATTGGTCATAATTTCGCGCACCTGATTTTTCAAATATTCACGATAAACAGCCATGTCGCGGTCTTTATTTAATTCATCATATTCTTCTTGGGTATTTGCACTTTGCGGATGAACACGATCGATTGTATATTCGGGATGATGCCAGTCGATTAAAGAGTAATAAAACCCAATCCCAAGTCCTTCCGCACGAAACGCATCAACCCATTCCTTAATAATATCCTTCCCATACGGCGTGTTCATTATATTATAATCGGTATAATCTGATTGAAACATATTAAACCCTTCGTGATGTTTAGTTGTGATTACCGCATATTTCATTCCGGCAGCTTTTGCTTTTTTCGCCCAATCGGCAGGATCGAACAGATCGGGGTTAAACATTTCGAAGTACTTTTGATAATCTTCATCAGAAATACGCTCTCGTTTTTTCACCCATTCGTGGCGAGCTGCCTGTGCATACAAACCCCAATGAATAAACATTCCAAACCGGGCTTCTGTCCACCATTCCAACCGTTCCTTTTTCTGAGCTTCTGTTTCGTCCCAGATTTTGTTTTGAGAAAAAGATATCTGGCTTACAAAAACCAAGAGCAATACAATTAGCAGTATTCGTTTCATAATAAATTGATTTAGGTTATACTATATAATATAGTATACATTTTAGATTTGAATTTTATTCTGTTATAATTCCAAATTCAGCAATACCAACTCTACCATTTTCGGTAGCTGGTGAAATTGCCCGTAATTTGACAAACCTCGCTTTAGCGGTTCTAAATTCTTTTTTCTGCCAAACCGGACTGTTTTTTATATTTGAAAATTCTCCCTTCGAAACCGGAATCCCCCAGTTCTTTCCGTTCATACTTACAAAAAATTCATAATTAAATATCGAACCTGAATTGCTTCGTCCCTGATCGGGCAAATAAGTAAAACCTTTAATATCTACAGTTTCTCCCAAATCAATTATAAAATCGAGAGGTGACTTATTTCGTAAAGTCCAGGCAGATTTTGGTTCTCCATCAAAAATAAGTTCCGCACGTTCCACATCCTTAAATTCACCTGCCATTTCCCATTTTTCTTTAGAAATATCAAAATCAACTTCCGAAACCGGGCTTGTTTTCATTGTTCCCGGATCGATCACCACCGATTTCAAGGTTGCCTTTGTATTTAACAGAAACGGGTTAACATATTTATTAGATGTCGCTGACGGAGTACTTCCATCGGTAGTATAATAAATATCCAACCCTGCATCAAAAGCTTTTATTGAAACTTCGCCTGTTTTATTTCTTCTAATTTCAGGCTCAACAATTACTTTGGGTGCTTTATAAATTTCTATGTTTGAAATAACCGGACTCGCTTTCGAATCGACAATATTCAACCTAACTTTTGTTGCCGTAACATTTGGCAAACGCAAAATCCGCTTTCGCCCGATAGTAGTTTCCGATGCAATCTCTTTCCATTCACTTTCAATAAATGCTTCAACAGTAAATGCTTTTATGCGTTGCCCCAAACGAATATCTTCCTGAACCAGAAATCGATTTAATTCTGTTGGAAGTTCCAAATCAATGGTAATTGATGATTTTATTACGCCATCGTCGGTCGCCCAATACGAATCTGAATTTCCATCGGTAACATTCATTGCTTTGTATTTTTTTGAATTGCCCCGCCAATTAGTTGCGATTACATTTTTGCCTGCTGCCAGATTATTTGCAAAATCGGATTTAATTGCTTTCGCCAATTTTAAAACCTGCTCCACATCTTTTTCATGAATAACACCGCGCGTATCAACCGGAAAATTGATTAAAAACGATGCATTCCTTCCTATTGAATTATAATAAATATCTAACAAATGTGGCAGAGTTTTTACTTTATGGTCTTCGTATTTATGGTAATACCAACCGGGACGAATTGAAACATCCACCTCCGAAGGAATCCAATGCGTACCATCTTCCTGACCCGCTCTCAAAAATTCTAAATCGGAAACCACTCCGGGAGCAAAATCATCCTTTTTCAATGGACTCCAATTTGTTTCTCTTGACCATCCCTCCTCATTTCCACACCAGCGAACATCAGGTCCGGCATCGCTAAACATACATGCATTAGGTTGTAATTCGCGAACAATTTTACGGGTATTCTCCCAATCGTAATAAGTTGCTCTGTCGATACGACGCTCTTCGTTGGCTCCGCCATAATAACCAGTGCCACCGTTTGCCCCATCAAACCAAACTTCAAATATTTCGCCATAATTGCTTAACAATTCGCGCAATTGATTTCTAAAATAAGTGATGTATTCCGGTTTCCCATAATCGGCGTGATTCCGATCCCAGGGCGAAAGGTAAATCCCTAATTTCAGTCCATACTCTTTACAAGCGTCTGCTAACTCTTGTACCACATCTCCATTTCCATTTTTCCATGAAGAATTTTTAACCGAATGCTCCGTATATTCCGAAGGCCACAAACAAAAACCGTCGTGATGTTTCGCCGTTAGAATTATCCCTTTCATTCCGGCATCTTTACAAACCCTTGCCCATTGTCTGCAATCCAATTGCGTTGGATTAAACATTTCGGGTATTTCGTCGCCTAAACCCCACTCCATATCCGAAAAGGTATTCATATTAAAATGTACAAAAGCATAAAATTCCATTTCGTGCCAGGCCAGTTGCCGTGCAGTTGGAAGTGGTAATACCGGTTCTGGTGGCGCAACCTGAGCACAAGAGAACATTAATAGTACTATTACTCCAACCAAAATTCTATTTTTTATCATAAATCATATTTAACAAAACAATTAAAACATATTTTCTATCAAAGATATAATTAAATAGAATTTAATGAAAAACTACATCTTGTAAATTATTTTGAATTTAAGTAACTATACTCAAACCAAATAGCTTTTCGGTTTGAGTATATAATTACCACCGAAAAATAAAGAACTTAAACATCTTTATTTGACAGCAGCGGGATATTTGTCCCAAGCAGAGACAATTAAAACAAAGTGCGAAATCACACTACTGTCTCATTATTAGCTAATTACAACTTAAGGCATATTAATTGGTTATTGGAATGCGAACGCTTAAAAACAAAATATTATTATGATGGACGCAACTACCATAAAAGTAAATTTGGATTTTATGTAATTATGCTCTAATTTGCATAACTATAATTATTGATTCCGAAATTTAAGGGAGGTAAAAAATAAGGGTTTATTAAAACACTTTCCAGAGATTTCACCCAGTATAGTTACATAAAATATCATGCAGATGCCAATTTAGGCATTAGTGTATGATGGTATTCGCGACCTCAAAATTAAAGACTTTATAATGTATGTACCTTTAAGAACTAACGATATGAAAAACTCTTTACCCGCACGAAAAACTAAAATTTATTTCATCCTACTACTAAGCTTGTTGAGCTTTTTAGCTCCTAATGCAGTAACAGGTCAGGACACTATTGTTGAAGTACTAATACCAGCTTCAGGATTTGAAATGGATGCTGATTTATATGCTAATACTCTTTCTGGAGATGGTGGTGACTGGTTTGCTAATCCAGTAACGGGTGGTGATTCTATTTTTGACAGCTATGGAAGATCTATTGATTCTTTAACTTCGCAAATTGTTGATGACCCATGGAATAGCGCCCTTGATTTGACATTTACAGGCTCGAAACTTAATCATGATCCAAACGATTGGAAATGGGTTGAAAGTGAGGCAAATCCTGGAAAAAATGACATTGGGAAGGTGTATTTTCATTATGCAAAAGATAATGCCGACGAGCAATGGATTTTTATTGCAGGCGACAGGTTAGATGTTACAGGAACCAGTTATTTCGATTTTGAATTTAACCAGGTACCTATTATCCGCAATACAGATGGAACATTTAGCTCCAATGGTAATGATGGAGGAAGAACAGAAAATGATTTTTTGGTTTCAATGGCATATACCAATGGAGGAACATCTGCAGTTGTTACTTATTATGTTTGGCAATTGGTTGGAACTGATTTTAACTGGGTTAATGTTACTTATGATCCCGCTGATGTAATAGCTATTTCAAATTCCGACACTGTTTATTTACCCGACGATTCCAAGGCTTTTGGTAGAAATTTTTATGAACCATATCAATTTGTTGAAGCAGCAATAAATATTACAGGTTTATTAACTGAGGTAATAGCAGATAAATGTGTTGGTATTAATGTACAATCGATTGTTGGTAAAACAAAAACATCTGCCAGTATAACTGCAAATTTAACTGATTTTGCTGAGCCTATTCCAATGGATTTAAATTTAGGAAAGGCTAGTATAGTTTATAATAATGGTGATCCAATCTGCTCAAATAACATAGGAACTTTCCCAAAAGTGTTTGTTGAAGGTAGTACTTATGATCCTAACAGCCTTGTTTTCAGTATTGCACTGATGTCTCTATTGATAGTGTTGATATTACCGTCAACGGTGACTTAATTATAAAGGACAATGCTTTACCAGGTGTTTATAAAATATATATGGGGTACGAAGTAGAGGGATGCCCCAGACTTGACAGTACTATCGTTACAATTATCGCATCAACTACCGGTGAAAGCTCAGAAACTGCATGTAACAGTTATACTTGGGAAGGTACTGAATACACAACTTCTGACGATTACGAAAAAACTTTCACTAATGCTGCGGGTTGCGACTCGGTGCATACCCTGCACCTGACTATCAATTACAGCAATACTG
>JABMPI010000548.1 GCA_013203755.1 Bacteroidota bacterium | reverse complement strand
GCAATATTCAATGCCGGATTAACAATTTCTAATTTATTAAATTCGGTAACGAATTGTGGAATTATAAAAACCAAAACTTTTGAACCAAAAATATTTTAATAGATCAAAAAAATTAATTCCTGCGAATTAGCCACCACTTCCCCAAGCAATTGTCCTGCATAGATTTTCTGATTCAATTTTAATTTTTTGCTTTTATCAATCACATTTTTGTAACAAAACAAAGTCCCGTCAGGCTGTAAAACTGTAATTGAATTCGTCCATGTATGATACCAGTTTTGCGACTCCCCTTCACGGTTTTCGCCAACTATTTCTACAATTTCACCCTGCCGGCTGGCATAAACAGCATCGCCCGGCTGTGCAACAAATCCAATCGCCACCCACGATTTTAGCTCTTTGTTACCCCAAAATCCGGGAATACTTTTTACATCAAAAGCTTTCACTTTCGAACCGGGTGCAAACGGAATAAGGTACGGAAAGTCAAGGTTCACATCTGCTGCAGGATTCGAACGAAACGATTTCATTTGGTAATTAAAACGAGGAACATCAGCATCTAAATCCCGCTCTAAAGTAAAAAGGCTGTTAAACCCTGGCTCCAGCCTTTTTATATAAGGAAGTAGTTCGTTAAACGTGGTATTTTCTAAATCGGCAAAATCAATTTTCAAAAATGCAGGAGTTTTCGAATTGTTATGCGCACTGAAAATACAATCACCAATACTATTATAATCCGACTGCACTTCAATCTGCTGAGCATTTACATTTACAAAAAACAAAAAGAGAATAATTAGGGTGAAGAGTTGATTCATTGTTTCAATTTATTTTCAAACGGAATATCGTTTTGAATTATTCTCAAATGTAAAAATAAAGTTGTGTATCCCCTATTTTTTAGTTTAATTGAATTATGTATTCGAAAGAGGAGAAGAAAAAATTAATGATAGATTTTTGGGAACTTTTTAAACGGCGTTGTGCTGTTCATCCCGATCTACAATTCAAAAAGAAAAGATTTATTCTACACCGAACTAAAATAAAAGGTGTGGCGCTTCGCTTTGATATTGGAAGAAAAGATGCCCTGGTTATTCTGGAGCTGCACAACCGTAGTGAACGACTTCGATTAAAAGCATTTGAAGTTTTAGAGCGTTACAAAGTAATTATTGAAGAGGGTTTTGAAAACGGATTAACCTGGGAATTTTACTACCAGCGAACCGACAGCGAACAGGAAGTTTGTCGTATTTACACTACCCTGGAAAATGTAGATTTACACCGTCAAAACCAATGGCCCGACATTTATAATTTCTTTATTGAAAACATGATGAAGTTGGAAGAAAATTTTTTATTGGTGCGCGATGTTTTGGAAGTAGAATTGAAGAATAATGATTAATACAAGCCTTTATACTATAGTTAAGTCAAGCTTCAAATTTCGGGTACGTCATTCCTAACTCATTTCGGAATCTTACGTTGTGTAGGGAGATGCTGATCCGTCGGCTGACGGACAGCATGACGTTCTAAAGTTACAGGTTTGACTTGACACTATGCTTTAGCATGTTGTAAAATTTGAAAGCCTCACTTTTAACTTTTCAATTCTAAAACTGAAAGTATATAAAAGGTTGCATTTCTGAAGAGATCGATTGGTAAACAAAAATTACAACCACAGCAGCAATTACTGCTTTTACCCAAAGAGGTGTTCCAATAAACCAGTTTTTGATTTTTTCCTTCCAGCTTTCGCAGAGCCAATGAATAAAAAAGCCAAACAACATTACAAGAAATACCCATTTGTAAGCGACCAAAACTTCGGGGATCATTACCAAGTTAAAATCAGTACCAATTTGATGCATCATTCCTTTTACAACTTCCATGGATTCGGAGCGGAAAAAAATTCGTGTAAATGTGATAAAACAGAAAGTAATAGTAATCTTCCAAATATTAATTGCCCAATTATTTTTGGCTTCCCACGGACTTATTTTTCGCCAGAATTTATAGAAAACCAACCCGATGCCATTTAATCCACCCCAAATTATAAACTGCCACGACGCACCGTGCCATAAACCACCCAAAAGCATGGTCAGCATTAAATTAATGTTGGTATCAATACTTCGTTTTATTCCTGGAGAAAACCGTACCAAAATGGCCAGCACAATAACTACTCCTGCAAAAATGGGGACCAAAATAATCTTCCCCGCCAGCAATACAATAATCGACAAAACAACTCCCAGACTGATGTAACTAAAAACCGAACCACTGCGGTTACCACCAATTGGAATATAGAGATAATCTTTTAACCACGAAGAAAGTGACATGTGCCAACGTTTCCAGAAATCGCCTACATTTTTGGCTTTGTATGGCGAATTAAAATTTTGTGGCAAACGGAATCCCATTAACAGGGCAACACCAATTGCAATATCTGTGTAACCCGAAAAATCGACATAAACCTGTAATGAGTAGCCAAATAAAGCCATTAGATTTTCGAAGCCCGAATAAGTAATTGGGTCAGAAAAAACACGATCGACAAAATTAATCGCAATATAATCGCCTATAAATATCTTTTTTATCAAGCCTTTTAGAATCATAAAAATAGCCCAACCAAATTCAACTTTCGAAACTTGGTAATCTTCGTAAATCTGCTTAACAAAACCCGATGCACGAACAATTGGCCCCGCTACTAACTGCGGAAAAAATGACACGTAAAATCCAAAATCGATAAGATTATTTACAGGTTTTGTTTCGCCACGATACACATCAACCGAATAACTAATGGTTTGAAAAGTGAAAAACGAAATCCCCACCGGAAGCAAAATCTGATTTACGTTAAAATGTGTTCCCGCCGTTTCGTTTGCCCAAATTGCGAGGTGGTTAATAACCTCCAAATCTACTCCAAAAAGTACGTTTAAACTATCGATAAAAAAGTAGGAATATTTAAAATAAGCAAGCACTAAAAGATTAACAACCACACTGAGTACCACCAATATTTTTTTTACATTTTCATTCTTTGAATTGTAAATTCCCTTTCCAATAAAAAAGTCGGTGAGTGTACTAAAAAGTAAAATAAAAAAGAAAAACCCACTTGATTTATAATAGAAAAACAAGCTGGCAATAAAGAGATAACCAGCACGAACACTACGATTTTTTCGTTTATAAACCAGGGAAAAGCCAAACAATACCAAAGCAAAAAATGCCCAGAAGTAGAAACGGGTAAAAATAAGCGGTGCTGTTTTGTCGTAAACAAAAATGTTACGTAAAATTTCGGCAATATTTATTTGTTGAAAGATGTCCAAGTCTATTGCTTTAATTCGGTTAGTTTAATATTTAAGTTGTCATTTCGAACCTGAGGCACGAAGGTGAGAAATCTTCTCATTGCGACAGATTTCTCAGTCGTTCCTCCTTCGAAATGACAATTACTGGTAAGTTGACTTTTATTTTGAATGTAGTTCTCAAAATTTTTCATCAGCGCATTAAAAAACAAGTCGCCCATTGTAAGGTAACCTTCGCGGGTAAAATGTATTTTATCTCGTTGCGCCAAATTATTCTTCTCCCACAAAACAATCGAGTTCAAACCTCCCATTACCGTAAACATGTCCCAAACTCCAGCTTGGTGTTTCTTCGCCATTTTGAACATACTCTGCTGAACCTTCTCACCATTTTTATTCACATATCGGCGGTACAAATAGCTGTCGTTGTTGGTGGTAAATATAATAGCTGTTTCGGGTGCTGCCCTTCTAATTTTTGAAATCAGGTCGCCATAATTTTCTTCAAATTTCTTCTGCGAAAAACGTTTTCCGTAAGCATCGTTTATTCCCAATCCAAGAATAACCAAGTCGGGTTTTAATTCAGCCAACTGCTTTTCGAATAGCTGGCAACGCAAAAATGCCGGAACATGCGCACCATTTACCCCAATACTGTGGTACAAAAATCCATTTGGAGCGGCTTCAGTTGTAATTCCATGCAAGGTAAAACTCCCGCTTGCATTCGATTTTTTTTGAATGGTAATCTTCAAACTATCCACATGTTCCTTCAATTCGAGCTCAAAATAATCAGCTGTTTTTGTAGATTTTTTCAGAATTGTAGAATCAACTGAAACCAAAAAATCGACTCCACTATTTTCGTAAAAAATACGCAGTTTATTAAAACTATAATCCAAGCTATTTTCATCCTCCAAAAGAATTGTTAATTCTGCTTTTGGTGCCGAAGTGATAACAGAAATTCCCCCAACACCCAGATTGCTTGTTTTTCTCCGTTCAATATTTCGAACACTTTGCCATTTTCCACTGTATCGAATATAATATCCAAACGGCGAGTTGGTGCGCGAAATGCGGTACGGAAACATAAACCCCCAGCCCGCATTCATTTCACCATTCATTTGTTGCAGGCGCGAACGAATTTGCCCGGAGAAAGTTCCTGCCTGAATGTGAGATCCGCCAATTTGAACCACATTTATTCGACCTTCGCCAGTGCGAACGAGTTTTTCCAGTTTATCGTAAAATTGTACTGAATATTTATCCGTTCCAAAATTGTACATTTCATTTAAATCGTACCGAATAAAGTTGTGTTGGTTTACACGGTAGAGATAGGAGTCGTCTTGCGCAAAAGAGTTAAAGCTAAAAAGGAGAAAAAGACAGAAGACCGAAATCCGGAGACGGAAGTTTGAAGACAGAAAAAGGTTGATAGTATTCAGTCTCATTTTGCAGGAAGAAAACAAAAAATAAAAATTACAAATTATAAATTGAAAGAACGAAGTCCAATGCTCGCCGCTAATAGCACGCAGCTTGCAGCTTATTGAAGAAGTACTTCCGACTTCCAACTTCTGACTTCCTTCCCTAAATATTTTTAATATATTTTCCCTTCCCTTCATTTCGCCCCCTTCAAATAATTGTTGTACTCCAAAATAAGCGCATTGTAAAACATGCTTGCCACCAATCGTGCTCCACGCGGTGAAAAATGCGTGTAATCGGGGCGAGCCAGTTCAGGTTCAGCATTCACCCAGCTTGGCATACTGTTGTAACCACCCATTGCCCGATACATATCCCAATATCCACTTCCAGTTGTAAGGGCCGCTTGTCTTAACACTTCAACCACAGCAGGCAAATAGTCATACGTTACAAATTTATCCTTCTTTTTCATCGACATATCACTGGGCCCAATTACCAAAATAGCGGCTTCCGGACATAGCACTTTAATACGATTTATTTGGCCGGCAAACCAACGTCCGTATTGGTCGATGGCTTTTTGGTCTTTAATGTACGGCATTACATTTCCGCCAAATTGAAGAATAAAAAGATTTGGGTTTAAATCGTTGTACATTTTTGCGCTGTGTGCAAAATCGGCTTTGGTAAAAATAGTGCCTGAACTTCCACGAAGTGCAATATTATCAACAGTAATTCCGGAAGTATCACCCAGCTCAATTCCATAAATGTCAGGACTGTCCCACCCTGAAAATTTCAGAGAAACCTGGTTAGTGGAATCTGGCAAGCTGCAGGAAATTACTCCATAATCTAAATCTTGTTTCAGCGTATCGGTTAATATTGTATCTCCTTTAACAAACAATTGAAATTCAACCGGACGTTTGGCATTTCCGTAGAACAAACGCATTTGTTTGTACTCTTTCGCACGATTATAGGCTATTCTGGATTTCGAAATGCTCAACTCGCTTTCATATAAAACTGAGTCCTGAAAAGGAATGGAATCGCTTGCCTGTATTGCAAACCTGGACATTGCGCCCATTACACCGTATCTGTTGTGTTCAACTAAAGAATCAACTTTACCATAAATAGGATATCGTTTCCAGTTTTCTGAGTTGGTCTGAAGCGCACTAAAAACATAATCATAAGGTTGGACTGCAGGTCTGAGTCCCACTCCCGTTCCACCAAATTTTACCTGCAATTTGTTTCTAATGTAACTGGTAATTCGGTCACCTTCTATTTGACTGTCGCCATAATGCATCACCCGTGCCGTAGAATCCAATTTTATTTTGTGAAAGAAACGTGCAAGATTTTGACGCCCCAAATCCGTAAGTTCAATTTTATGAATGGTTTGCACCAAAGAGTCGTAACTGGCTCTTGCAATTTTGTCTGCATTGGGTTCAAAAATGGTACTATCTAACTCCATAACCTGTAAAGAATCGATGTCGAATTGACTTTCAATAATTTCAGAAACATCAACAAAATCAACCACTTCGGCTTTAAATATCTCACTAAAAGTTGGCATATTAAAAGTAAATTCACCCACTTTTACTCCTTCTGAAGGTGTCAGTAAACTGCTTCCCGCCAGAAACACGAAAACACCAAGTATAAAAAGTAATATTTTTATTGGCTTCATTTTAAATAAACGATTAGTTTCTGACCAATTTGTATTTTTCGCGCATCGTCAATGTTGTTCCACTCCAGAATTTCATCGGGAGAAACTCCTGCATATTTTTTTGCAATTAAGTACGGCGACTCGCCATTTTTTACAATGTGTTCAATTTTTTTTGCAGTATTTAAATCTTTAAAAACTTTTAGTGTTGAACTCTTTTGAATTGTCTCCGCCACCGAGCTTGCCTTTTTTTGCAGAGGTGCCAAACTCAAATAATAATCTGCTTTATCATCATCCACAAAAATGTCGAGTTTTTTACCAGCCTGAATTTTTCGTTCGTTGTAAATGTTGTTCCAATATTTTAGGTCGGCAACACGCACATCATAATCTTCAGCAATAATTCCTAACACATCACCGGTTTTTAAAAGGTATTGAATTTTCGTTTTTCCCTCAATTTCCAAATCCTTAACCGGCTCGCGAACATACTGCCGATTGGGAGACGGCGGATATTCAATTTTTTGTGTTACCAACTGAAAAAGTGTTGAATCGTAAGTATTATAAATAGAATCTTGCCACAAAACAAAATCGTCCCACTTACCATTTGGAAGTATCAATTTAGTTGGTTTTTTATCTCCCGGAACAATTTGAAATTTAAACTGTGGATTTAACCACTGCAACTCATTTGTTGGAATTCCGAGCACATCAGAAACTTGTTGAAAATGCAATTGACGGTTAAGACTAACTGTATTGGGAGTAATTTTTCCCACAACTCGCTCGATAGAATTTTCAAATTTATTGACGTTTAAAAAGATTGCTGTTGACTGAAAAGCAGCAACAAATTCGTTAAAGGTTTTTGGTAGAAATTCTGCCATTTCTCTCCCACTATCATCTGCCAGTTGAACCGCGTTTCGTACTTTAACATTTCCCAATAAAAAGGCAGTCACTGCCAAATCGATGCTTCCAAATTGCTGCAAATTTTGTTTGATTTGCCGAGCCGCTGAAATTGTTGCAACTGAAACATTAAAACGTTCGTCTACCAATTTATTTACAGCCATCCCATTTAGCACAGCCTGAAAATGGGTTAACTGCCAAACGCCTGCTTTTCTATCGGTACTCACAGCTTTCGAATTCATCGCAGAAATTGCCGGAGCCAAATATTTTAATTGAATTGGCAAATCATTTGATTTTAGAACTGCTTCAAGTTCCTTTTCATAAAAAGAAAAATATCGAATTAAATTCTGCTTTTCTCCAACTTCAAGACCATTCAAAAATTGATAAAACTCCTCAGTTTGATTATCTAATTCAACAAAAAAAGGAAAATTAAGATTTTGAAACTCAGTTTGAATATTTTCAAAAGATTTCATTTTGAAATTCCCAGGATAAAAACTGGTATCCGACCAACAATACAAATCATTTAATTCAACTAAATTATTTTTAAACTGAAGTTTAAAAAAATCAGAAATCGTATCACTTTGAGATTTTACTAACAATGACGAAATTATTAGAACAAAGATTACGAGTAACGATGACAAAATATTTGATCTTCCTAAATTCAACTTAATAGATAAAATGAAATTAAACCTTGCAAAAATATCAATTCTAAGCGAAATGAATCATCGGAAAACAGGTAATACTAATTATTTTTGAAAAGTTTTGAAGTTGCGTTTGATTAAGTGAAAGCTTTTAAATAACATCGTCATCTTTGAACAACTTATTTTAAACTTTTCACTAAGTTATAGTTGAACTCAAACATTTGTAATAATTTATGTAATATTGCCCCTCGTTGAAAACAACGCAAAATTAAGTACAACTAATTTATTTAAAATATGCTATACAAAGAATTTAAAAAGCAAGGTGATTTTCTTTTTCGATACAGGGGATCGCTTCCATTACTAATATTATTTATTGGGCTGGCAGTCTTTATTACAAATCGTTTAAATTGGAATGGAGAAGTAGGTTTTTTCCAAACAAATACCTACTTTCTTATCTGTGTTTTGGTTTCAATTCTTGGACAAATAATTCGGATATTAACGGTTGGATATACTCCGGCAAACACCTCAGGAAGAAATAAGCTTGAACAGGTTGCTGACGAAATTAACACAACTGGAATTTACTCTACTGTACGTCACCCTTTGTATCTTGGCAACTTTTTTATGTGGCTGGGGCTTGCCATGGTTACCGAAAATTTGTGGTTTGTATTAGCTTTTGTTCTTTTCTACTGGATTTACTATGAGCGTATTATGTATGCTGAAGAGACATTTTTAGTTGATAAATTTGGCAGTCTTTATGAAAACTGGGCTACAAAAACACCCGTATTTATTCCTGGATTTAAAGAATTTAAAAAACCCAGTATAAATTTTAGCTGGAAGAAAATTCTAAAGAAAGAGAAAAATGGGATTAGCGCACTTTTCCTGATTTTTTTCATTTTCAATTTTACCGGACATGTTATTGAAGAAGGCAAATTTATAATTGTTCGCAACTTCTGGTTTTATGCGATGGTTGTCAGTGTTGTCCTTTATTTAATTCTAAAATTCTTGAAACGGAAGACCACTGTACTCGATGAAAAAGGTCGATAAAAACAATATTATTCACTACAAATTTTCCAAAAAATAAAGGCTCACTTTATCCATTAAATGTACCCTGTCTTTGCCGCGTACATTATGTGGATGAATTGGGTACGCAAAAAAATCGACTTGTTTATTTTGATTAACAGACTCCCGTAGAAACTTCATACTGTGCTGCATAACTACAGTTTGGTCTTGCACTCCATGAATTAGCATCAGTTTTCCATCGAGGTTGGAGATATAATTGGTCATGGTATTTTTCTTGTAACCTTCAGGATTTTCCTGTGGCATGTCCATGTATCGCTCGCCGTACATAATTTCGTAGAGGCTCCAATCTACAACCGGTCCACCGGCAACTCCCACTTTAAATGTTTCCGGATGGCGAAGCATCAAATTTAATGTCATAAACCCACCGTAACTCCATCCGTGAACACCAATTCTTTCTACATCCACATACGGTAACGATTTCAAATATTCAATTCCCTGCATTTGATCTTCGGTTTCCAAAATACCCAATTGTCGGTGGATTGCAGTTTCAAAATCGCGCCCCCTATTATTGGTTCCGCGGTTATCAAGCGTAAATGCAATGTACCCCTTGGATGCCATGTAATACTGCCACCAGCGTGCACTATTGTGCCAGCCTTTATTTACAAGTTGCGAATGTGGCCCGCCATAAACATAAACCACAACCGGGTATTTTTTATTAGGGTCGAAATTTACAGGCTTGATTATACGACCAAACAAATTGGTTTTTCCATCAGAAGTTTTTAAAGTTACCAACGTATTTTCGCCCAACTCATAATTTTCGAGCGGGTTTTTAGAATTATGTAAATTGCGAATCAATTTCCCTTTTGTTGAAACCAAGTCAGTTTTATTCGGGACATCGGTCGCACTCCAGTTATCAATAATATAACTTGCGTTGGGACTCAATAAACCACCATGTATTCCGGCATCGGTAGTTAGTTTTTCAATTTTACCCGTTTTAATTTCAACTTTATAAATATGGTTTTCAAGAGGGCTTTCCAATGTGCCTTCCACAAATACATTATTCTCTCCTTCGTCGAAACCCAAAATACGGATTACTTCCCACTCCCCTTTTGTAATTTTCTGAATAAGTTCACCATCGGTATTGTATTTGTAAATTTGAAACCAATCCTCTTTTCTGCTCAAGTAATAAAATTGATTCTCATTCACTTTCGAAAACAGGATTGGGAAAAGCGGCTCTACATATTTATCCGATTTTTCTTCGAATAGCGTTTTTTCCTTTTCGCCCGAAACTACACTGTAACAATTTAATTGCATGTGGTTTTGTTCGCGGTTCAATTCAGCCAAATAAATATTGTTTTCGTTGGGCGACCAAGCCACATTTGTTAGAAAATGGTCCAGTGGTTCTCCAGTATTTAAAAAAGTAATTTCTCCTGTTATAATATTGTAAATGCCCAGTTTAACAT
>JABMPI010000547.1 GCA_013203755.1 Bacteroidota bacterium | reverse complement strand
TAAAAATGCCGATCAAATTGTCGTTCTGGAAAAAGGAGAAATTGTAGAAGTTGGTTCGCACCAAAAGTTGGTGGAGAAAAAGGGTGCTTATTATAACTTGGTGAAAAATCAACTTGAATTAGGAAATTAATGTCAGATTCAAATAACATAGAAATTCGTTCAGACGAAGTGCAAGAGATAATGGGTACTCCTCCAAAGTGGATTATTCGCTGGGGAATTGTAATTATTTCTGCTGTGGTTTTGGTATTAATTGCCGGAAGTTATTTTTATAAATACCCGGATTTAATTCGTGCCCGGGTGACTATTGTTTCTGAGAATCCACCCATTTCAATTGTGGCACGGTCGGATGGTAAACTCGATAAAATATTTGTAACCGACAAGCAAAAGGTTAAGGCAAATACTATTCTCGGTATCATCGAAAATCCTGCAAATTATGAAGACGTTTATGATTTGATTCAATTCCTGAATTCAATTCAAAACTATTTTTTAGCTCCATTACAATTTAATAATTTGTCTTTTTTAAATGAATATAGTCTGGGGCAAAATCACTCTTTCTACTCATCTTTTGTAAGCCAGGTGAAGGAGTACCAAACGTTTGTAAACTTCAATCCTTTTAATCAACGTATTCATTCTTTAGAAAAGCAAGTGGTTGATTATCAGGTTTTTTATGATAGATCAAGAGATCAGATTGGTGTATTAAATCAGGATTATGTTTTAGCTTCCAGTCAGTTTCATCGAGACTCTGGTTTGCATGCCATTCAAGTACAGTCAGATGTTGATTTTGAAAAAGCAGAGGCTGCAATGTTGAAGCAAAAATACGCCTACCAAAATGCAAAAACAGAATTGGCAAGTACGCAAATTACAATGAATCAATTGAAGCAGCAAATTCAGGAACAGAGTGTATTAAAGTCTGAAACTGAAAATAAATTGTTGGCGGGTTTGAAAGAGAAGTACGATAATTTAGCCAATCAATTAAGGTCGTGGGAGCAATCTTTTATTCTAAAAACACCTGTTGAAGGAAACGTAACTTTTACCAATTATTGGAGTGTTAATCAGTTCGTGTCAGACGGAAATATAGTTTTTACGATTGTGCCTGATATTAATCAAAACATAATTGGGAAAGCGGTTATTCCCGTTGTAGGGGCTGGAAAAGTAAAGCCTGGGCAACGAGTAAATATTAAATTAGATAATTTTCCGTACATGGAGTTTGGTTTTCTTGAAGGTACAATTTCTAATATTTCCTTGGTGCCAGTAGTAAACGAAATTGGAAGTTATTACACAGCCGAAATTCAATTAAATAATGAGTTAATTACTAATTATAAAAAACAATTGCCCTTTAATCAGGAGATGCAGGGAATTGCAGAGATTATTACCAAAGATCGTCGTCTAATAGAACGTTTAGTAGAACCTCTGGTTTCTATTTTTCGTGAGCGTATTTAGTTTCCTTCTAAATAGATTGACCTCCAATTCATTTCAATCTTAAATTTTTGAAAAAAAAGGTTAAACCCTATTGAACTTTGCATAAAAATTGTACTTTTGCGAGCCGTTTTAAGGGGTGGTCTGCATTTTTTCCTCGAAACGTAGTGTTTTAAGGGATTTTTGAATAATTTTGCAGTCCAAATTTTAAAATGATTATTAACTATATAAAAAACAGGTAGTTATGCCAACTATTCAACAGTTAGTTAGGAAAGGAAGACAAAGTAAGACTGAGAAAAGTAGTTCTCCAGCCTTAGATTCATGCCCACAACGTCGTGGTGTATGTGTGCGTGTTTACACGACAACACCAAAAAAACCAAACTCGGCAATGCGTAAAGTTGCAAGGGTTAGGTTAACAAATGGTAAAGAGATAAATGCCTATATCCCAGGTGAAGGTCATAACCTTCAAGAGCACTCGATTGTGCTTGTGCGTGGAGGTAGGGTTAAAGACCTTCCGGGTGTACGTTATCACTTAATACGTGGTGCTCTCGATACATCGGGTGTTGAAGGACGTACTCAACGTCGTTCAAAATATGGTGCTAAGAAACCGAAAGTCAAGAAGTAAAAAAAAGTAGTTAACAACGTTATTGTAGTGGTTGGGTTGAGTAAGTAATTCTCTTAGAATGTCTTCCGGAGAAGAGCTGAAGACCGCCTTTAGGGCAGCCGATTTAGATAACACTAAAAAGTATTAAAATGAGAAAGTCGAAACCAAAGAAAAGACTGATTTTGCCGGATCCAAAGTTTAACGATGTATTGGTAACCCGGTTTGTCAACGACCTTATGGTGGATGGAAAAAAGTCAACAGCTTATACCGTATTTTATCAGGCAATTGACTTGGTAGAAAAACGTGTAAAAGACACTGAATTGTCGCCACTTGATGTTTGGAAAAAAGCATTAGAGAACATTACTCCTGGTGTTGAGGTGAAAAGCCGCCGTGTGGGTGGAGCAACATTTCAGGTTCCTATGGAAGTTCGTAACGAAAGAAAGGAATCCATCAGTGTTAAAAACTTGATTTTATTTGCTCGTAAACGTTCAGGTAAATCAATGGCCGATAAATTGTCTGCAGAAATTGTTGCTGCGTTCAACGAAGAGGGTGGTGCTTACAAGAAAAAAGAAGATACACACAGAATGGCTGAGGCCAACCGTGCATTCGCACACTTCAGATTTTAGTCTAGCATAGTTATATAAAGTAATATAGGATTTAGAAAATTAGGGAAATGGCTACGCAAGATCTAAAATATACAAGGAATATTGGTATTATGGCGCACATTGATGCGGGTAAAACCACGGTTAGTGAAAGAGTTTTGTACTATACCGGGTTAACACATCGTATTGGTGAAGTTCATGATGGTGCTGCTACAATGGATTGGATGGAGCAGGAACAAGAGAGAGGGATTACAATTACATCGGCAGCTACAACAACGTTTTGGAAGTATAAAGATGTTGAGCACAAAATCAATATTATTGATACTCCTGGGCACGTTGATTTTACAGTGGAAGTTGAGCGTTCTCTGCGTGTTTTAGACGGTACCGTAGCACTTTTTTGTGCAGTTGGTGGTGTTGAAGCGCAATCGGAAACGGTTTGGCGTCAAGCTGAAAAATATGGTGTTCCAAGAATTGCATTTGTAAATAAAATGGACCGTGCGGGTGCCGATTTCTTTAATGTATACAATGATATTAAAGAAAAATTAGGTGCTAACCCAGTGCCGGTTCAACTTCCAATCGGAGCTGAGGAGAAATTCGAAGGCGTTATCGATTTGATTGAAATGAAAGCAGTTCGTTGGCATGAAAATGCTGATATGGGAACTACTTACAGTTTGGAAGAAATTCCTGCTGAATTGTTGGAACAAGCAGAAGAGTGGAGAGGGAAATTGGTTGAGTCGGTAGCTGAAGTAGATGACGAAATTTTAGAACGTTATTTCGAAGATCCGGATTCAATTACTAAAGACGAATTGCTTACTGTTATTCGCCGTGCTACAATCGAAGGAGTTATTATTCCGATGATGTGTGGTTCTGCATTTAAAAATAAAGGAGTGCAACGTTTACTCGATTCTGTTTGTGCATTTTTGCCAAGCCCGCTGGATGGTGGAGATACAATCGGAATAAATCCACAAACAGGTGAGGAAGAATCACGCGCATCAGACGTGGAAGCACCAATGGCTTCATTAGCGTTTAAAATTGCTACCGATCCATTTGTTGGTCGTTTGGCTTTTATTCGTATCTATTCGGGTAAAATTGATGCAGGTTCGCAAGTGCTAAACACGCGAACCATGAAAAAGGAAAGAATTTCCAGACTGTATCAGATGCATTCAAACAAACAAAATGCTATTGACGTAATTGAGGCTGGTGATATTTGTGCTGCAGTTGGATTTAAAGATATTCGTACAGGAGATACACTTTGTGCTGTAAAAAGCCCAATTGTATTAGAAAGTATGGATTTTCCAGAACCAGTAATCGGTATTGCAATTGAGCCAAAATCTCAAAAAGATATTGATAAACTTTCGCTTGGTTTGCAAAAACTGGCGGAGGAAGATCCAACTTTCGTGGTTAATACCGATCCGGATTCAGGACAAACAGTAATTCGCGGAATGGGTGAACTTCACCTTGAAATTC
>JABMPI010000546.1 GCA_013203755.1 Bacteroidota bacterium | reverse complement strand
GGATTATTACATCTCGAAACCTTTTAATGTGGACCAATTGCAGTTGGTGGTAAAAAATATTATCCAGAATCGTAAAAAACTTCATCAAAAATATGCCGGTGTTAAAATGCCCGAACCCAAAGAAATTGAGGTCGTTTCGGTAGATGAAAAATTTATGAAAAAAGTTGGGGAAGTTATCGAAGCAAACATCTCCGAGCCTGAATTTAGTGTTGAAAAACTAGCTTCAGAAACAGGATTAAGCACCGTACATTTATACCGAAAATTAAAAGCTTTAACCGGGATGACACCCAATGAATTTATACGTTCGTTTAGAATGAAACGTGCAACACAACTACTCCAACAAAAGAAATTAATGATTTCGGAAGTTGCGTATGCCGTTGGTTTTAACGACCCTAAATATTTCCGTAAGTGCTTTAAAAAAACGTTTGGTGTAAGTCCTAGTGAGTATGAAAACAAGAAAACAAACGATCATAGTGGTTAATACCATCATAATTCCAGATTTACAATTGAAATTTTTAAGAATTTATTTAAATGAAAGTAAAGCCAAATAAATATCTCCTTATACTTACTCTTATGTAACTACTTTTTTTTATGCCGCCTCCAGTTTGGCAATTTTCTTCTTTAGTTGATTGATTTTCTTGTCTTTATACTTTTGCTGAAAGTCTTCCAAGGCTTGAGGATTAAATGCTTCTTTATTTGAAACCATTTTATAATAGATGATTGCAAGTTTTCGTGCTGTTGCAACAACTGCTTTCGCTGCACCAGCTCTCGCCTTTATCCTGCGATAGTGGTCGCCCAAGGGAGTTTTACTTTGCCACAAACTATTGGCCGCCATCCTGAATGCCTGACCTGCATAGTGTTTCTTTTTCATGATACGACTACTTATTATTTTACCTCCTGATATTTTTGTATTTGGTGCCAACCCCAACCAGGAGGTAAAATGATGTTCGGTTTTCCACTTGGACATGTCTGCTCCAACTTCAGACACTATTGTCAGCGCACTTATTTCGCTTATCCCAAAAACCTGGGTAACGTCTACGCCCAATATTTCTATCATGTAAGCAGTAAGATTAAATGGAATTTTGTGCTTTCTATTTTGGACTTTCCTTTTAACATTTGAAATATCTGGAATTACACCTTCATTTTTGGAAGCAATTTGTTCAATTAACTGTTGCTCTATTTGGTTATCACATTCGGTAATCATGCTGCGGTGTTCACAGAATAATTTGTAGCATTGTCTAAGTTCAAACAAATGCTCCGTGGTCCAATAGCCTTCCAATGATTTAATAATTTCTTCACGGCTTGCCTTTATGCGCCTATCCCTCATATCAGCCAGTACTTCCGGGTTACGTTCACCTGCCAGTATCGCTTCTAGAATGCGTAACCCTGTGACTCCATCGATATCGCTAATGACTGTATGGAACTTGATGTTCATCAACTCTAATGCTTTTTGCATCCGATTTAAATAGGTAGACGATGTACGCACCAGGTTTTTCCTGTGGCGGACCAGGCTCCTTAATGTCCGGGTCATATTGTCTGGTTGGAAACTAGCTCTTAACAAACCGCAACTATGTAATTTTTGTATCCATTCGGCATCGCTTTCATCGTCTTTCCTGCCGGTTACATTTTTTACATGTTTTGCGTTTACAAGGTAAACCTCAAATCCATATTCCTGCAACAACAGGAATAATGCAATCCAATAGACACCCGTACTTTCCATTGCTATCGAAGTGATGCCATTTTCTTTAAAGCATTTTGCGATTAAATGCAAATCTGTAGTGAAACAGCCAAAAGCACGTACTTCCAACTCTCTAGGACTAATCGGATAAGCAGCCATCATTTCTGTATCAGACACATCGATACCTGCAGCTTTAGGGTTGATTACCTGCAATTGTGAAATTCTTTTCACTTGTTCTTTCTTTGTTTCAATTTTACCCATGACTATAGATTTAAGTGTTTACTAAAATTGCCCCGTGCCTGATGGTCTTTGGAAGATTAATTCTCTTATACGGCATCCAACTGCCAATCGGGACTCTTAAAACCATACAGAACCAGACTACCGAGTGATGTCTATGCACCATAGGAAAAGGACGGTTTTACCTGCATGGGGCAATACTTAAATTAATGATTCTCATGTTATTCTGCAAGGGGCTGGATAGAATATATTGAGGGACTACCAAAGTATAAGTTGGATGTATTTTTACAGAAGTCATAAATACGACCAAAAAAATTCCCGGTTTTACCCGTGACTTAACTTTATTTCTTTTTTGAAGTTTCTTTCTCCTGAGTTTCCTTAGTGGTGGTAATGTAAGCTGTATGAGAGCGGTCAAAATCATCAGGTTTTTGCATTTTAGCTACTTCAAAGGTTACATATTCTTTGCCTTTGAATTCGTGTTTGTGTTGAATAATTTCTTCCACTTTCAGTGTTACTTTTACGATGTCCATGTTTTCTACTTGAATTCCTTTTCCGATGTAATTTTTTTTGAAGCTTTTCATGATAATTATTTTTTAAAGTTAAAATTGTGCAGATACAGGGCGGTTTGAAAAGATACAGGCAAAGGAGGAACTGGAATACCGTAAATGAAAGCCGAGAATAGGCTATGCCGGAAAAATCCTTACGAGCCAATGTATATTGTCATAAATCACTGCTGTTTCGTTGTTCAGCATTAGGGAATAATATCGGGGAAATCGAATTAAAAACAGTAGAATGGGAAAGCAATAGGGGGCTTTTTTCACCCCCTTTGACAATAGCCGCCTGGCATGCCTGATGCTGCTGCGATTCTCCCCCTGGAGGGTGAGAATAAACGGACTTTTTACATCATTCCTTCATCAGCGAATGAGTAGTAACTATCGGATGTTAGGATGATGTGATCTGGAATATCAATGTCGAGCAATTTCGCACCGGATTTAATTTTTTGTGTGATTGCAATGTCTGCAGAACTTGGAGAAAGATTTCCGGATGGGTGATTGTGCATTTTATGGAAAGCTTTGCATAATTTACATTATGCAAAGTAAATATTTATGCAAAGTAATTCGATTAACACCTTCTTTTTCATTGAATTAATAGAAAAATACTTTGCATAATAATTTACCTAAATTGAGGTAGAAATACTTTTCTTCAAAATAAAGGGGCAACAAATAATCGAAGATGGCTTTTATATTGAATTCTGGAAATAATATCTTTATTATTGGATTTATTAGTTTCAAGCTGAAGTAAATTCGATATATATATCCTTGATATACTGGGACACATATCTATTCAAACCATGAAGATTTATGCCATGGCGGATTCCAAACAGAAATACTAAGCCTTAGAAAAAGCACACATTAATGTCAATCCAGACAAAGAACCAATTTGGATTAAAGATGAAAGTTTGATTGGTTGGCTGAAGAAATTCTAATATTATTATGCAAAGTAATTTGTTTGTATATTGCTGATTTACTAACAGATATCAATATTACTTTGCATAAATATTTACTCTGCATAATGCATTATCACCAAAGAACTTGAATTTGCTTTCAATGCGGCTTGAAAAATCAATCGAACATCTACTACGCAGCCGGATATCCCACCTAATGAAATCCAGGAAATCCCTAAGATTTTCATACTTCTTGAAAGCAGAAGGATTGCGAAAGACTCCCTGTAATCCATATCTTTCCAAAGCGGGGCGACATGATTATATATTTCCCGGGAGCTGGTAACTTTGATTTGATTTGAAGGTTTTACTTTATGAGAATAAGTAAGTTTCACCTCTGCAATTTCCTGATTAAAAAGATTTAATTCCATAATTCTAACTGTTTAAGAGCCTTTGACAGCTCGATTAATTTATCAGCTTTCGCATTGGGCATTATGGATTAGTGCAGGTTGCGCAGCACATTCCGCTAAGGAATGACTGCATGTTCAACAATGCTCAATTTCTTAGATAAATTCTGCGAGTTTCCCCACTTCGACTTTGTTGTTGTTGTTGTTGTTGTTGTTCCCGGGCAGGAAAACCAAGTGTTGGCTATTTTTGAAAGAATTGAAAAGAGT
>JABMPI010000545.1 GCA_013203755.1 Bacteroidota bacterium | reverse complement strand
ACTCCTTGATTTTCAAAACTTCGAAAGCCTTGTCTTTGACGTTTTCTTATCAAAGACTTAAAAAAAAATGAGTTTGCTTGCTGTCACTATTTGTAATTGTCATTTCGAAGAGGAACGAGGAGAAATCTATTTGTTTTTACTTGCAATTTCTCAGTCATATTTCCTTACCAATGACAATTGGAAGCAATATAATCCAGTTAAAAAAAGCTGGGTTTTTTGATTATGAAAGTAACGAATGTCACATTGTATCTGATAGAAGAAATATTTCTTTGTAATAAAGAAAAATTATTATGGAATTTATTACCAAATATAAATGGAAGCTTGTGGGCATTTCAATTGGAGCTGTGGCAGGGTATGCTTATTGGTACTTCATCGGATGTACTTCTGGCACTTGCCCCATTCAATCTAATTGGCACACAAGCACACTTTATGGCGGTTTAATTGGGTATATTTTCCCTAATAGTCCTAAGAAAGAAAAGACGGAAAATAAAGAGGATAAGATTGAACAGGATAAATAATTTTTTTACGAAAAGAACAAAATTTTAAAGTGGATACATAATATAAATGTTTGATATAGAAAGTTCGAATTTGAGGCTTGTGAAGTCGCTAAATTGGGAGTTTACTCCGTCAACTAACGGATGACCAATTTTGGGGCAAGCGTAACGAAGAAGTCGGGCTTTATAAACAAACTCAAATTAAAACATTATCCGAACTTTATTCAAAGCCGCAATAAAAACATCAATTTCCTCTTTGGTGTTGTACATTCCAAACGAAATGCGAATTGTACCCTGAATTTTATAATGTTGCATAACCGGGTCGGCGCAGTGGTGGCCAGTGCGAACTGCAATTCCCATTTTATCCAGCAACATTCCTAAATCATACGAATGAATTCCATCAATATTAAATGAAATTACACTTGATTTTTCAGGTGATTCACCATAAAAAATAATGCCTTCTATTTCCTTTAACTTTGAAGTCGCATATTCCAAAAGTTCGTGTTCCCATTCGCCAATTTCAATAATTCCAATTTCATTAATAAAATCGATTGCCGCGCCAAATGCAATTACACTTGTAATGTTTGGCGTGCCTGCTTCAAATTTATAAGGCAGTTCATTAAAGGTTGTTTTTTCAAACGAAACTTCCGAAATCATTTCGCCACCACCTTGGTACGGAGGCATTTCATTCAAATATTTCTTTTTGCCGTACAAAATACCAACTCCGTTTGGACCGTACATTTTGTGTGCAGAGAATGCATAAAAATCAACATCCATTTTTTGAACATCAACAGAAATGTGTTGAGCTGCTTGAGCTCCATCAACAAAAACTGCGACTCCTTTTTCGTGAGCTATTTTGGTGATTTCGTCAATCGGATTTATCGTCCCCAAAACATTGGAAACATGTGCTACTGAAATTAATTTCGTTTTTGAATTAATCAATTCAGGAAGCTTTTCAATTTGTAAAACTCCATTGTCAGAGAAAGGAAGTTTTACAACTTTTGCACCTAAGCGTTCGGCTGCCAATTGCCAGGGAACTAGGTTGGAATGATGTTCCATTTCTGAAACAATAATCTCATCACCTTCATTCAAATATTTTTCGCAAAAAGAGCTGGCTACCAAATTTACACTTTCGGTAGTGCCTTTTGTGAAAATGATTTCCTTGCGGTATTCAGCATTTATAAATTTTTGGACTTTATCGCGAACAGCTTCAAATTCAACTGTTGCTTTGTCTGCCATAAAATGTGCCGCCCGGTGAATATTCCCGTAGTAATCGTTGTGAAGTTGTTCCTCCTTCATTAAAACCTGAACCGGTTTTTGAGCCGATGCGGCACTGTCGAGATATACAAATTGTTTTTTGTAAACCTGCTGATGTAAGATTGGAAAACTACTTCTTATTTTGTTGATGTCGTATTTCATTTCAAAAAAAGTATGGTTAAAGTTAGAAAAATATAGCTTATGAGAATGTGAAATACTTCTTTGTGAAACTTAGTAGATTCTCTTTGATGCTTTGTGTAACAATTTTATACCACAAACTTGCACAAAGGAAAGAATTCTTAAAGGTTCACAAAATATAAACCTCTAACTCTCGCAATTGTAATCACACTCGTGGCAGCGGGCAACTTCGCCATTTAATCTTTTTTCAACTAATTCGTCGATTCTGTCTCGCAGTGCTTCAACTTTTATCTCTTGTACAACTTCGTGGGCAAATGCGTTCATCATCATTAAACGCGCTTTGTCTTCGTCAATACCACGGGCACGTAAATAAAACAGTGCCTCCTGGTTGATTTGCCCAACCGTTGCGCCGTGACTGCATTTTACGTCATCAGCATCAATAATTAGCTGCGGTTTGGTTTGCATGGTTGCTTGGTCGGTCAGCAACAAATTGTTATTTCGCTGAAAAGCATTTGTTTTT
>JABMPI010000544.1 GCA_013203755.1 Bacteroidota bacterium | reverse complement strand
TAATACCGATATCCCATCATGACTTAAAGAACGTTTTGGCAACAGATTTAGTTTAATGTTGCTCGGCAAACAAAACTTTTCATTTGATAGTACGAAAACTACTTCTCCAGGTTCAACACATGCATCTAATCTTTTTTCATGACTTCTCAGTTCATCAAATGCAACAGGTTGACCAAACTTTGCTTTAAGAAATCTGCTACCGATAGTAATATCGTATTTTGTACCTTCAAAATTATCCCAATTTACATTTTCAATAATTTTCTTCTTGTCATCAAGTTGTTTAAGATTAGCTTTGGTGATTAATGTTGCCATATTGCTTTTGCTTTTGGTTTGCACAATGTACAAATTACCGTTAATTCCTCAATGGATATTAAATCCCAAATCTAAAAAGTTTTCAACAACTAACTGACAATCATCGCTGTATGCTTGTTCACTTGTTGATCTTATTAACAATGACTATAATATCATCATCAAAGAGACTATAATATAGTCAATCGAGTTGAAGTTTCAAAATTATGCAGGTTGTATTTGGTAATTACCATTTTTATTTCCCCACTTATGAACCACCACACGGTGTATCTTATCTATAATCAATCCAGATAGCCTGTCATATTACGTGATTTGGTAATCGGTAATTACCAATTACCAGACAGGGCGGCGCGGGGTCTTCCGACAGACAAAGGGGGAAATCTTCCCCCTTTGAACCTAAATTAGTATTGATGATCAGCAGTTTAACAAATCGTAGGCTTTAATCGCCTGACAGTGGCACAAATAAGCCCCCGATTACCATTTTTGATGAAAAATAAATTTGCGTTTTCCCCTGAAGAAAGAACACAGCTTGAGTAAGTCGGTAGTATGTAACATACAGGAACACAGGTTTTTGCGTTTGTGGGTTGTTTGCTTTTTTTGTATCTTTAAGTATACAAAAAAGGTACATGTACAACAGGCGGATATTTTTTTGCAAGTTTTTTTGAGGTGACAGCCTTTTAAACGACCTGAAAAAAACAAGGGTTTGGATGTTGTACCGTAACAACTCCGCAGGATTGCTTTATGCAATTCTCGCGCGCCGATATGGTGTTCCGTGCCTTCCGTCAGCTGACGGATTAATTCCTACCGTAATTTAGTTAACCTGGTTCACCGGCACTCAACCGCATTTATTTGTTGATTTTTGACAACTCTTTGCCGCCTGGAGGAATTCCTGATGTCGAGTTTTACAAAAAGTTTCTACTTTTAAAGAAAAAACTATGCAAAATTGGATAATCATTCTATTCGCGATCATAATTGTAATTGAGGGCTTAAATGCTTTATCACTATGGAAAATTAAGAAACTTTCAAAAACAGGCAATAAAGACATTGAAAGTGAAAAATATTTCGACTTAAAATATAAATTCCAACTTTTTGCGGCTATTGGAACTCTCGCTGTATTTCTTGTGGGTTTCCTGCAATGGAATACAAAAGAGCAAATTAAACAAGAATTAAAAGACGAATTTAAAACTATTCAAGATAGCTTTGTTGTATTCAAAACCGACATTTCAAACAAAAGGAGTGAATTTAATGCAACTATTGAAATGGATAAAAAAGAGTTGGACGCAATGAGTTCAGATGTACAATCCTTACTTTCAGAGAAAACCGAATACAATAAAAGCATATCTTCTATTGAAAGTCAGATAGCTTCGATGGAAGAATCAATACAAATTAATCCTAGATTTCATGTATTTACAGATGCGAAAATCACTCGTACATCTAAGGATGGTATTGACACATTAATGTTTGATGACCTAAATAAAGATGCATTGGGTAATACCCTTAGAAAGTTTTTGATTCCTCCAGTAGTCTCTTTTTTCAACCCTAAAGTCATATATCCTAAGAGCAATTTCAAATCACCACCGCATTATCACATGCCAGTACAAATGATGAATACTACAACGGAGTATGTTATTTTCAGAATTGCAAACTCCCCATTTAATGGATCTGAACCAAACTATAAAATATCGTTTACTGTTACTGACATCAGTGGAATAACATCATTAAATAATTAACCCCTTACAACCCCCATACCAACACCACGCGAGCTCGTCTCATAACTATAAAAATTCATACCAATAAACAGGGTATCGAAAGCATCGGTGCCATCGGTGCGGTGTTCGAGTAGATCCTCTTCGGTTTCGGCGAGCTTTTCGCCAGACTTGTCTTTTTGGAAACCACGTGGACCAACTTTTACACCGGTGTGCTGCATGGCCAAAACCAGTGGTTCGTTATTCGCCTGGTTAATTTGGATGAACATGTATTTCTGTCCTTTAAAAGCCTGGTCTAGCATCAAGTATTTTTCGTGGTGTTTTATGGGATTGCCAATGTGCACCCGGGTAACGTACCAGCTGTTTTTTTCGAACTGAGAGGTAATCACCGAAGCGAAGTCTTCATCCGACACGGCGTAGTTGGATCCCAGTGCCGTATTGTCGTAATAATACACCACTTCGTGCGTGTGATGAAAGCGGTAATAGTTGCAGAAATCGTCAACCACTTCGCGCAGCTTTCGTTCGTATTTTACGTAGAACGATTTCAGTGTCTTCATTTTTAAGCCGTCCTTTTGTCCGGCCACCAACCAGTTAATATTTGCATTGTAATCGAACGCCACACTAATGGGTTTGTCGAGGTCGATATCCCCATCCTGACGGCAATCCTGTTCAGCGGCTTTTTTAAGGTCGTAATCGAGGTTTTGCAGGTATGAGTTATCGAACGCTGTGTAGAGGTGATGTCGTTCGCTGAGGGCTGGATAGAAGCCATCTTTTAGCTTTCCCGGACGAATACAAAGGATTGAGGTCTGAAACACCAAAGGCGGCAAATCGCGCTTCATTTGGGCAATGTACTTTTTACCCAGCAGCTCGATGTTCTCGATGGAGCTCCACTCCCGGTAATAAACCGCCACGCTCCGGAACTGTGCCAAACGCCGTTGGTAAAACGACAGCATTTTTTGGGTGTAGCTGGTTTGTGGTTTTTGTTTGAGGTCGTAAATCTCTTTCACCAGAAACTGGATGGCGTTAATTAACTCCGGGTCCATTTTTTCGCGGAAGTTGAGAAACCAGCTACCCTTTTTTGTGGTGGGCATGTCGCTCATAAACAACATGGAGTTTAACCAGGGGCAATTTGCCCAGGGCCCTTTAAATCCACCATTGGCCGGAAAGGTTTCGTCCTTTAGTTTTTCGTAATCTAGAAACTTGGCTTCGTCGCCCATAATGTACTGCAGGGTGAGGGAGTTCGAAGTTCCGGGAATATCCTGGGAAATGAGATACCAGATAGAACCGTTGTACCAGCTTATAACATGATCGAAACGGGCAGGCTCGCGCACCGGTTTTACAAAACCGGCAGACTTTGGCGGACGATGGCCAACGTAATAATGCAGGTCGCGTTTGTAGCCCATATCGTCTAAAGCCTGGAGAGTTCCCGGGAGGGTTTGGGTAAGTAGCCGTTGAAATGCAGTTCCTACCAGTCCGCCCGAACTTTTGGGCATATACTGCACATTGCGCAACAACCACGGAGCTGCCAAACCATGTGTTTTGCCAAAGCGCCGCCCGGCAACAATAGAACTGGTATGCGCAGCGGTATAACGAAACTCCAGCTGCGGATCGGTGAAATATATTTTTTTAGTCTCGTTTGTCATTTTCAATCACTTCGTAATCGGTATCTTCAATCTCTATTTCGCCTTTGTATTTGATGTACATTTTGCGGATCTCCTCCTCCTTGTTTTTCAAAACTTTTCCGCCCAAAACCGTAGGATCTGAAGTTGGCTCGATGGTTTGCGGAAGAATATCTTCCCAGGGTAGTTCCTGTGCATCTTCTTTGTCGAGCCGGTTATATTTACCCAATTTATCGGCTGCCAGAATTAACTCCATTAACTTTTTATTGCCGGCTGTTTTGGCCTTTTCAATTACATCTTTCAAGGTTTCGTTAACCAGGTAACGCACCCACTCTTTTCCGGCATTGCGGACATTGCCAAGGAGAATCCTTACATTTTGGATATCGATGTAAGCTTGAGTCGAACTAATATTGAATTCAGTCATCAGGAAATCGCGGAGAACCACATCGGGGATTGAAGGATTTTCGAGCGATTGAGAAAACGCAGACCGATACCGTTTCAGCTGTTGGCGTTCAGCTGGAAGCAGGTGCTTCATTTCATCGAAATCTTTGAAAAGCACATCGTGGTATTTGTCTAATGCTGGCTTGCGTGGCATGCTGCTAATTTGCAGCTATTGGGGGAGGGATGGAAGGACAGGTTATTCGAAATTGTAATCAATAGCATATGAGTGTACTTCTTCTCCCAGTTTTGTTAGTTTATAATATGCACCACCGGACATGCCAGTCTCTCTTATAATAACGAGACCACCTATCAATAGATCTTTAATAAAATCATCGTCATCGGAGAAAAGATCGTTATTTAATATTTTGCCTAAGTATTTTCTAAATTTTTCAAGTTTGTTTTCCATTCTCAATCTAATGTAAATTTTTTGGGATATAGTGGTTTTTGTGTTTTGAATGTCCTTATTTAAAATGTCTTGAGCTAGCTCTTCATCAGTTTCATCTTCAACCTCCTCTTTTTCCTTTTTTTTCAATGCATCATCAATTGCATTATCCAATTCATCCAACTTTTTTTGTAAATCAGTACTTACGATTTTTTCTTCTTTTAACAATGATTCAGTTCTTTCTAAATTGGATTCCGAACCTAATCGCTTTTTTTGCTCCTCATTTAACTTGGCTGCCAGCTTATCGTATTCTTCAAGTAATTCGTTATGTGTTTCGCGTAGCATAAATTTGGTACTATTAAAAAGAGAATAAATCCAGGGATTTACAATTTCCATAAAAAAACTTGTAATTGCTTTCGAAATACTAATCAAAGTGTAAGTAAGTATTAGTACCCCCAATGCAATACATGCCATTCCTACCAAATTCCAAAAAGGTTTGATATCCTTGAAATAATAATTTATCCATTCAATGCGATTGGTAATTCCTAATGTAGAGTCATAATTAAAAAATACAAGTCCAAAAAGTAATTCCCAGTGGTGGGCGCACCAGACTAGAATTATTGTACCTAAAATTGGGCTTTTTCTTTTTTGATCGAGATTTTTGAGCAGGGAATTGACAATACTTAGCTCTTCCATAAAGTTCGTTTTAAAGGTTTCCTGTAAAACTAACAAAAATCACACACAAAACATTAAATCAAGGGGTTAACAAACTCAATCAGTTTATGTAAATGCCGGCTCCTTAATCCGGGTTAGCAGCCCGTTAAGGGCTTCGGTGAGGGTTGTACCACGGCTGCCGAACGAGCGGCTTTTGTACACACAGCCAGCGGTTACTTTGTTTTGTTTGAAACTTACCTGAAGTTTTTGGCAGCCCTCAATATTG